>CAMWQY010000228.1 GCA_947176355.1 uncultured Porphyromonadaceae bacterium | reverse complement strand
TAGAAACTGCTTTTTTCAAGGCGCTTGAAATAGTCTTCGAAATAGTGAAGCTGGAATGTCATCTTATGTGTGGAGCCATTGGCAAGCATGATGTCGCAGTAATTGCCGTCGGCAAGGATATAGACGATCTCGTCGGTCGATATTCTTACCAATTCATTTGATGTCACAATCTTCAGCCATTCCATAATTTTAAGTATCTACTCTAAGGCAACGTCAGTATCGAGTCTTTTATTGTCAGACTCCCACTCGGATACAAAAATTCTTTTACAGAGGCGCGAGAACGAGAGATTTTCACAAATGCGCCCGATTCGGTTGAATCCCACAAGACGGCAAATGCTTGAAGTCACACGGCCATATTTGCGATAGAGCAGGTTGAAGAGCAGATAACCGGCTTTCTGATGCTTAGGCATCCTCCGTATTATCCCTCTCCAGGAATAAAGTTCATCATAGATCCATAGATAACCTTTCTTTAATTCTTCAGTAGTCATTCTGGAAGGAGAGAAGACTACATTGGAAGTTGTATAAAGCCGCTGGTCATAATCAGTGATAAGTCCTTTCTCCTCCATACGTCGATATTGCGCCGTTCCCGGATACGGAGTCAGTATGTGGGAGGTTATGGTCTCTATCTTCTGCTTCATTATCCATTCTGCAGTACGGCGGAACGTAGTGGGATCGTCATCGTCAAGACCAAATACAAAGCTTGCGTTGATCATTATTCCACGACGATGAATCTCCGAAATCAGGTACTCATAACGCCATATTACGTTCTGCCCTTTGTTGGCATCAGCTATTGATTTAGGATTGATACTTTCAAAACCGATGAAAAGACCCTGGCAACCGCTTTCCTTCATAAGGTCGAGCATGCCGGAAATCTCGACAACATTGGCAGAGACTGCGGCATTCCATTTAATGCCCATAGGTTTGAGTCGCTTCAGGAACTCTCGTGTCCAACCTGGATTGCCAATGAAGTTATCATCAATAAACATTATATGTTTCCTTCCGAGAGCCCGGATATCTGCAAGCACGTCATCTATTGGGCGGTTGAAAAAAGAGTGCCTGATATTGGCTGAACTGTTGTAGCAAAAATCACATTTGAAAGGACAGCCGCGACTTGTACTTACGACATTAACAAAGAGATACTTGCTACTGTCTATAAGGTCGTATGCCGGGGAGAGCGACTGTTCAGGTGCAAGACGAATGCAAGAATACTCCGACTTGATGGATCCGCTCTTTAGATCATCCATTATATATGGCCAAGTGCCTTCTGCAAAACCGATACACAAGACATCGAACAGTCCACGTGCCGACTCGGGACAACACGTAATCTGAATACCTCCCGCCACGACGGGAATTCCTCTGCTCCGATATTCCACTGCTATCTCTGCAGCGCGTGGCAAAGTGTCGACAGTTACTGTAATGCCGACTATATCGGTAGGTTCGTTGAAATCGATGCGGTCGTCTACATTCTCATTAAGAATGGTTATATCGTTGCCATTACGGATTGATTGGGCGACTGTCAATAGTCCGAGCGAGGGCGACATGCGTGTCTTGAGCTCCGTATCCATCGGACGCATATTCATCAAAGGCTGAATCAATGTGACTTTCATAATATGTTTTTTTTGAATAATAATCAAATCCATCCTATTCCCCAGAACGGATCATAGATAAAGATTCACCATCTGCTTGAAAAGCGAGCAAGCTTTCGATACAGGCATACGATAGAGGGATGTGCCCTTTGCTGATGAAGCGAGGGAGAAAGTTGTACTCTTAAGGTTTAGCAGATCATCTACTGAATAGCCTTTCAAGTTGCTGTCGCTGAGCACCTCCACATATCCCCCTTCCTTCTTGTAGTATATTGTCACTGAGCGACCATCCTTAAGAGTTGCCGTCTGCTTCACCACAAGGTTGACGGGCATTTTCTCGATGAGCGAGATGCCGGTTTTCTCAGCTCCGGCGGGAGTGGAGGTTGTTGATGCAGAGGAAATGAGAGATGTGGCGATAAGGAAGGCGGCCACGGCGAAAATCTTGATTTTTTTCATAATTAAACTTTTTTTGGTTTTTAACTTAGTTTGCCTAAATTACACTGAAATATCACACTTAGTTCCGCAATTTGGCGTGCATTGTATGAACCGGGCCTTTTGATGTATGAAGCCGTAAATAATTTAACTCTCACAAGCGAAATTTGAATTATTGACGGGTTCATACATAAATAAAAGGAGTTCATACATTGGTCAACCTATCCGTGGATATTTAATTATAATATGGCGTTTATTAGGCAGATAATCACCTAAACATTAGAATTTATGAAAATACACTTGATTTTTATTTTGCTTATCATGGGCGCCTGTAGCAACAACCCTATCGAAAATGGGATTGCAAAGGTCATGGAAGAGAGCACCGCTAAGAAAGCCCATATATCCCTTGATGAATGCTCGAGATTGAGGGGATATTGCCTGCGAAAAGGATTTAATCCTGACGTCTGTATTTTAGTTGACTTCAGTGAATATTCAGGCAATGAAAGACTTTATATTTATAATTTGAACCGGAACTATATTGAGGAGACAGGAAGAGTAGCAAATGGAATAGGCAAGAAAGGACTGTTTTCCAAGGCTTCTTTCAGTAATGTTCCCGAAAGTTGGGAATCTTCGGTAGGTAGGTATAAGATAGGGAGATTAAGGACCATGAATATTCCGGAATTCAACAATGTACCTTGTCTTGAAGTGCATGGACTTGACCCGACTAATTCCAATGCCCACAAAAGAGGGATAGTGATTCATCCAGGTTTGCTGACATCCAGAAAGACGGTCACTCCGTGCGAGCCATTTTCACAAGGATGCTTCACGGTAGGTCAGGATACATTTGAAGCAATCAAGTCGCTTACACAGCACTCTTCCAAACCGATATTATTATATGCTTATAATTAATCCAACTTTCGCAAGTGAAAGTTGAATAATTAATTGCTAAATCAGAAACTTAAGTAAATAGCATTGATCTTGTATGAAAAAAATTACTATTCTTTTTTTACTGCTGACGTCAGTGGTATTCTGCTTAGATGCAGAAATTTTAAGTCTAAGAAAGATTCGGGATAGGGTCTATAATCCGGTAAGCTTGTCAAAGGAATTCAAACTTAGAATTGCTGGAGAGACAAGGGGAATGAAAGATATGGAGTTAGTACGATACTGCAACGAAAAGACTCAGGAGCTCTTGACATTCTCAACGAAATGTGAAAAATTTGATGACAGGAGAAAGACCAAAATGCACTGCGTAGGTTATGCCCGAGTCTTTTCTACGATATGCAATTACGCATTTTCAGCAAATGGAATAAAGGGAAGAGCAAAACCGGTAGTAGGACATGTCTATTTGAACGGAATGAACCTCAATGATTATTCAAGTCTATTACCGGAGAAGTGGAAAAACTTCACAAAAGACCATGATTTTGCCGAAATCAAGCTTAACGACGGAAAGACGATATACGTCGATCCTACGTTGGATATAATTCAAAACTAAAAATTCCACTCAAAATGAGTGAGTTTCACGAAAAATAATTATCTTTGCGATTGCGAATGCACACGATATGCCTGAAGCCTTAGCAGACACCGCTTATGCAAAAACCGAATTTAAAATAACCAACTCAATATGTCAGAGAAGGAAAAAATAGAACTCAACGACAAGCTCAATAAGGCTCTCAAGGATTCTTATCATAAGATGATCGACCTTAAAAAGAAATTGGATCAGACGGTGATCATAGCTGATAAGAACGGGATGCCTATCGAAGTTTCTGCCGAAGAAGCTGAGCGAATCGCTCATGCGCGGTCATAATATCTGCAACCGCTAAATCTTTTTTCAACCTGTGCATATATGTAGAAGCCTCACGCAAAGGCGCAAATGGCTCGCTGAGAAACTATTAACTAAAAACGATTAACGATCAATTATAGCTTCGCGACTTGGTTTGGGCAAGCACGCAATGATTGCGGGCTGCTACGCATCGCCCGGAGTGCGCAGAGAACAAGCGCAGTACCTGCGCTAAGGGATTGCACTTCAACATACAAGAACAAGCGAAACTTTAATCATTTTAGCGAAAGGCTCATATTGATGAAACAAATAATGAGACTATAAAGAAGACTCTTAAATGAAGCTCGAGAGCGATTGCTCTCGGGCTAATTTTTGGTTTTTTGATGTTTACTTTCGTAATGCTTTTGGTATATAGTTTCACGAGGCTTTTCTAACTCTCATTTTGCGGGTTAGACGAAGTTTTATAGTTAAACTAAAAACAGTATTATGAAAAAGATTCTCTTTATGGCGGCTGCGCTTCTCTATGCCGGGAACAGTTTCGCTGTCGAGCCGTTGACAAATGAAGGCTCTGTGCTGCTTGCTCAGTACAACAGTAACGAACAGGTAGTAAGAGCTTACTATCCCTACAACGGACAGTTGGCTTCAATAAAGATCAAGATCAAGGGCAGCCATGTAGTAGCCTACTCGACAAGCAAAGACTTCATCGGCAATGATGAGTGGCACCTGGTACAGACTCCTGCCGGTATCACGCGTACGGATTCCACGTTTGATGGTCAATTGGCACGAGAATTCAACAACAAAGCAACGCTTAATCTTAGCGACGGCTATCATCACTCTCGCATTACCGTTTATTTCTAAAATAGAATTTCTGTGGATATCTGGCAGTTCCTGCGCTCGGATAAGATCTGGGCATAATCTACTCGGTTTAG
>CAMWQY010000227.1 GCA_947176355.1 uncultured Porphyromonadaceae bacterium | reverse complement strand
ATATATCTGTCAAAGTCAGTCTTGATCAATATTCACGTTGGGCTGTAGCATCAGAATCTCAAGGGATTGCCAAAGCCCTTGACAAATGGTTTGCTGATGAAAAGAATGATGAGAGAGACTTATTCAAGAAATATTATCATCTTTCTAAGCTTGAATTCTTTGATGGTCCGCATGATGATTTAGAAGATCTTAGGATGCTCACATTCACAGATGGAAGAATCTCTAACTACGATAATGTCTTCAAGGCTGCCGCTAAAAAATCAGGGCTTGACTGGCGACTTATAGCAGCAATAGCTTACGTAGAGTCACATTTCGATGCAGATGTAAGAAGTTGGGCTGGTGCCATGGGTATAATGCAGGTGATGCCGCGCACTGCAGAATCGTACGATTATAGTCCGGAGGAAATGCTCAATCCTTCTAAATGTGTGGATGTTGCAATTCATATATTGGATGATCTAAATAAACTGTTTGAAAATAAAGTGCCGGATCCTACTGAAAGAGAAAATTTCATACTTGCTTCGTATAATTCAGGACCAGGACATATTCTTGATGCGATCGCGCTTGCGAATAAGTATGGCCTCAACTCCCAGAAATGGGACGATAATGTTGAGGTGGCTGCTATCATGAAGTCTAAACCTGCATACTACCGAGATCCTGTAGTGAAAAATGGTTATTTCCGAGGGAAGGAGACTGTCAACTTCGTCAGGAAAGTGCAATCTACATATTCTTACTTCAAAGATCGCACATAATTTTTGTATTATTTGCCAAATTATCAAATCTTTATTATCTTTGCAATCTGAATTAAAACCTAACAGTTGAAATATATGCGACAAAAATTAATCTCATCGTTAGCAGCTTCACTATTAGCCGCTGCGATTCCACTTGGAGTCTTTTCACAAGTGACACTTAATTTCGATGCCGCAAAAAGAGGACCAATGATAAGTCCTCTGCAATATGGCATCTTTTATGAAGAAATCAACAATGCCGGTGATGGAGGTCTTTATGCAGAACTTATACGAAACCGTTGCTTTGAGGACGCTTCTTCCCCTGACTATTGGTCGGCAATAGGAAAAGCGTCAATGTCAATCACAAGAGCTAATCTGATGAATGAAAACCGTAGAGCTGCTCTCAATTTGAAGCTTAACGGTGCAGACGAAGGCATTTCCAATACCGGCTATTGGGGAATCCCATGCCGTGGTGGAGATACTTTCAATCTTACAGTATGGTTAAAGAGCGACAATGGATATAAAGGAAAAGTCATAGGCTCTCTCTCTGAAAATGGAAACACGGTTGCATCAGGTACTGCTGATATCGACCTTGACAGCAAGTGGCAGAAAATCACTATACCCGTGAATGCGGCTCAAACTGACCAGTATTCCGGAAAATGTAATTTCAATCTGACTTTTAGCAATGCCGGAGCTGTGACAGTCGGTATGGTAAGCCTGTTTCCAAAGACCTATATGGACAGGGAAAACGGATGTCGAGAAGATCTTGCAAAAATGCTTGAAGGTCTCAAGCCAAAATTCGTGAGATTCCCCGGGGGATGCTACATTGAAGGTGACGGCACACTTGAAGGTCAACGTAGATTTGAATGGAAGAAGACAATTGGTCCGATCGAAGAACGTCCGGGACACTTCAATGCTAATTGGGGGTATCCATCTACAGATGGACTTGGATTCCATGAATTCCTGCAGCTGACAGAAGACCTTGGAGCTGAACCACTCTTCGTAGTCAATGTCGGTATTGGTCATGGTTGGATAAAAGACTATACCGATATCGATGAATATATCCAGGAAGCTCTTGATGCTTTGGAATACTGCAATGGTGATGTCAACACTTACTGGGGTGCGAAGCGTGCAGAGAATGGTCATCCTGAACCATTCAACATGCGGCTGCTCGAAATTGGAAATGAAAACTATAACTTCGATGATGACCGTAGCGATCACTACCCAGAACGCTACAAGGCTTTCTACGATGCAATCAAGGCAAAATACCCGGAAGTCACCCTTATAGGAAATGTCGAGGCATGGGGTACTGACGATCCCTCCTGGCGCAATTCATTCCCTGTGGAGATGGTAGACGAGCACTACTACCGCACTCCTAAATGGTTTGAACAGCGCTACGCCAAGTATGACTCCTACGACAGAAATGGTCCTAAAGTCTACGTAGGAGAATATGCAGTAACCGACGGATACGGGAAGAACGGACATCTTCGCGCCGCACTTGGAGAAGCCGTATATATGCAAGGTTTGGAAAATAACTCCGACATCTGCGTGATGGCTTCATACGCTCCGATTTTCTACCATGAGGAGCGTGGCGGTGGTTGGCTTCCTGACATGATACGCTTTAACCACGAATCATCTTTTGGCACACCTTCCTATTATGTTCAGAAACTTATGCCTCAATATCTTGGCAAGCAGAATGTCAAGTGGACTGAATCAGGTAATCTTATAAATGGAGGTGAAAACAAAATTGGTGTATCTTCATGGTCTACTACTGTATCTTACGATAATATCAAGGTAATGGATATGGATGGTAAGATTCTGCTTGAAGAGGATTTTTCCGGGGAAGCAGGCAACTGGGATCTTCCTTCATCGGGATGGAGCATCCAGGACGGACAACTCAGCCAGCAAAACAGCTCTGAGCAAGGACGTATAGCTTTCTGCAATACAGTGCTACCATCGAGCTATGTGCTTGAACTTGACGCTACAAAGAAATCAGGTGCCGAAGGTTTCCTCGTCGCTGTAAATCTTGCTGACCGTGACAACTATATATGGTGGAACATCGGAGGATGGAACAATGGCCAACATGGCCTGCAGGTTTGTGCGAATGGAGCAAAATCTGACTATGACCTTAAAGCCGGAAATATTCAGGCAGGCAAAACCTATCGCATACGAATGGAAGTAGAGGGAACAAGAATCAAGTGCTATCTTGATGGAGAACTCATTCATGATCTGACTCTTCCGTCGGAAAGGAAAGTATATGTATCGTCTTCTATAGATGATGAAAACGGCGTGATGTATGTTAAACTTGTTAATACTCATGGCGAATCTACCCCCGTCACGCTTAACTTCTCAAATGCAAAAGCGACCGGTATTTCAGTCACAGAATTAAGATCTGAATCAGACACTGACGAAAACAGCATGAGTAATCCCAGGAATGTTTTCCCTCTTGATTTGGACTGTGCTGCCCCTGTTGACAATTCTTTGAATTATGAAGTTGGTCCATACACTCTGGCAATTCTAACTATTTCACTTGAAGACATCAATTATTCACCGACAATCGGCAAGAATGCTACAGAAGAGCAAATCGCCACTCTTAAGAAAGAATTGACTTCTACTTCACAGAAGCTTAACTGGCTTCATCAATCCACTTCTCTCCCGGTAATGACTTCTTCCGGTACTGAACTTGAATGGCATACAGGCGAGGGAGCAACAGGAATAGCTGTCACTTCTAATCGCCACTCCGCACAGTTGGATATTATAGCTACCAATAATTCTGACAAGTGTGTAGAAGCCGGCCAAATCGTCGTCACTGCAACGTTTAAAGATGGCGCTGTGGGAGAAATTTCTCTCCCTGTACGACTTGCAGAAAAAGATAATTGGTATGGATATCTTTATACTTATATGAATTCCGGAAAGGAAATCACCAACATGGCTCTCGGAGATAAAGAAGGACTCGGAAAAAGATTCGAGCAACTTCTTGACGGTGAGGAAATATTCAATACTGCAGAACTCGCAGGCATAGAGGGAGGCACTCGTGATGCATATCTCGGACGTGGTCAAGGTTCGCAAGAATATTTTATGGTGACTACAGATATGTGCAACGCCAAGAGTGGAAAATGGAACAATTATGGAATGGATCTTCTCCGTAGTTATGATCTCGTGCATTGGGAAAGCTCAGTATTCGATTTCAGAAAAGGTAAATCCATCTTCTCTGACAGCGATGCAACAACCGATTGCTACAAGACTGATGAAGAATATGCAAAGATCGACCGCGTATGGGCACCGCAGTTCATTTGGGATACTACTGCCAACAACGGAGAAGGCGCATACCTCATATATTATTCACTGCTCTCTTCCAACGATTGGGACCACTACGACAGAATGTATTATTCATACGCTGACAAGGATTTCAAGACTCTCACTCAGCCGAGACTTTTGATGGATCCGGGTGTATCCCTAATCGATGCCGACATCGTATTCAATGAATATGACGGTCTATATCACATGCTTGTCAAGAGAACCGGAGCCGGAGTAGCATCCACAGGTATTTTCGAATACACCTCGCCTACTCTGACAGGAAATAAGTGGACTGAAATAGGAAAGGTTGATGACCAGAATACTACCCAAGTAGAAGCTCCCACTCAAATCCGTAGAATTGGAGAGGATGTCTACAACATGTATTTCATGCGTTTCGACGGAGATTACAACTATAAGGTTGCAGATATGGATCATGATGGTATGAAGACAGGATTGTCAGTGAGACTGGCTGGAACAGGTGCTTTCCAACATGGTTCTGTTATCTATGTGGATAAAGATGAATATGATATGCTTCAGCTTTATAGCTCGGTTAAAGGACTTCTCCGTCAAGCCAAAAATGCCAAGGAGACCGGAACTACGTCTACATTCAATGATGCTATTGATTATACAGAGAAATTGCTTGCTGAAAACCGCACCGTGTCTTCACTTCTTGAAGCTCTTCCGGCTGCTCATGATATGCTCATTGCAGCAAACGGCAAGTTTCTTGCAGAGGGTGAAAA
>CAMWQY010000226.1 GCA_947176355.1 uncultured Porphyromonadaceae bacterium | reverse complement strand
GCCAATACTTATATAGCTACAGTTATACCAATCACTGAGTTTGGGTTGATTCCTGTATTTGTGGAGCCTGATGAGGATACTATGAATTTCAGTTGGAGCGAAGCTTTGCGTATTCTCGAAGAAAACGAAAATGCAGTCTCTCCTCTGAATATTCGTTGCGCTATGATAACGCATCTTTATGGCACTCCTTGTTGGAATCTTTCTGCAGCAAAGAAAATGCAAGAACGCGGAATGCTGATAGTGGAAGATAATGCTCAGGCTATAGGAGCAGAAACAGCAGAATCAGGTCTTAATGATGTTCATTTCACAGGTAATCTTGCTGATGCGGCGGCCTTTAGTTTTTATCCCACAAAGAATATTGGAGCTCTCGGTGATGCAGGTGCAGTAGTGACAAACGATGCTGATCTTGTGCAGACAGTAAAGGCTCTTGCTAATTATGGCACCGATCGCCGCTACCACAATTTATATGCCGGATATAATTGCCGTCTCGATGAAATCCAGGCAGCAATGCTTAGGGTTAAGCTCCGTCATCTTAATGATGAGACCGGGCAGCGAAATAAGATCGCCAATATATACACGAATGAGATTAAGAATGATATCGTGACTCTTCCAAAGACTTTCCCTAATATGCTGCAGGTGTGGCATCAATATGTGATTAGTGTTCCTCCTGAAGAAAGAGACCGACTTAGGGAATATCTAAGTGAAAAAGGAATCCCGACTGATATCCATTATCCTGACCCGCCATACCTTCAACCATGTTATATTTATGAGTATGGTCCGAAGCAAGATACCAAAGCCACATTGCTCTCCAAGAGCTGTGTAAGCCTTCCGATAGCTAATATTTCTGAAGCTGAAGCTGCAGAGGTGGCGCATATAATAAATTCATTTGTCGCAAACAGTTAAACACAAGTTGAGCTTGCAAAATTTAAATTAAAGTCATGACAGACAATAAAAAGAAGAACAAATCAAAAGCTTCTAAAGAAACACGCAGACAGCGACAGCGTCTTGCCATCATAATTTCTTCATTGGTGGCATTGGCTATTGTTGTTTTTGCCATTATGTATTTCCTTTTGTCCGGGATGGCTCCATCGAGTGCTATTGTCCGCATTCCTGCCAATGCTTCCAATGAGCAGCTGTGCGACTCAATGGCAAAATATTTAGGAGATGGATATGCGAAAAAGGTAAGCCGGCTTGTAAAGCTTCGTGGTACAGACCTTGATAAACGTCACGGAGCATATCTCATTGAGGCTGGAATGAGTCCATTCAATGCTATGCGTCGACTGACAAGCGGTCCGCAAGAACCCCTCACTATCACTATCAATGGTTTCCGTCTTCTTCCGGTGCTCGAAGAGAAAGTGGCAGCCCGTTTTGATTTTTCTCAAGATGATATAGCCGGTGTCCTTGCCGATCCGAACAAGCTTAAAGAATATGGCCTCACTCCCGAGCAAGCCCTCGCTCTTTTCATAAATGATTCATATCAATTCTATTGGAATGCTACTCCCGATGAGGTTGTGAAAAAAGTTGGTGCCCACTATAATGATGTTTGGACTCCTGAAAGAAAGAAAAAAGCTGAGGCTCTTGGCTTGTCTCCTGCCGAGGTGATGATATTGGCTTCTATAGTTGATGAAGAGTCTAATAAGCTCGATGAGAAAGGGGCTATCGGTCGGCTTTATATCAATCGTCTGCAACGAGGAATGAAATTGGAGGCAGACCCTACAGTAAGATACGCTGGTGGCGACTTCACTGTCAAGAGAATAGTTAAGCCCCGTGAAGTGCCCGGAAGATATAATACATATCTCTATCCGGGGCTGCCTCCGGGTCCTATCCGAACCACTTCCACAGAGACTATCGATGCTATCTTGGACAGTGCCCCCCACAACTATATCTTCATGTGTGCCAAAGAAGATTTCTCAGGCTATCATAATTTTGCCGCTACATATCAGGAGCATCAGGCTAATGCCCGAAGATACAAGCGCGAACTTGACCGCCGGGGTATTTATTGACAACTCAAAGTCTTAAGTAAAAGATTGTTATAAACTTTATCTACAATTGCTGAAAGCCATGCGCTGCGCACGACTTAATATTCCATATCAACTGATTCTATATCTCTCATTCTTGACATTGACGGTCTTTACATCCAATGGAGAGAGATTGCCAGATGAGCTCCGCTGGGCTCCCGTCGATGTAGTGGAGGTCCCCATTATTGATTCTATTATTCCGGTAGCTCCCGAACTGGCTAATTGGAATGTGATACAACCCAAAGACACCGTAGATACCAACAGAAATTGGTGGCATCTTCTTTGGAAAGGGCAGCTAAGCATGTCTGATTCCACTGTGCAATGGCCAAAATTTCTTGGTTTCTGTGTCAAGGTTTATAATTGGGGTGACCGGGTGTTTAGTTCTACCGACCACGATTATGTGATAGGTACGGGAAAGAAATGGCGTACTCGTATTATCAATGATAACTGGAACGAGTCCTATTATCTGCATTTTGCTAATAAGTTCCGTTCTCTCATGAGTGGAAATCCTCATGTCCTCGCCGGCGCTTCATTACAATACATGGCTGTCAGCTACACGTATTCTATTGATATTTCTCATTTAATCAATGGAGGTCCTATCAATTACAGGAAGCAAGAGTTCGGATTCAATTGTGCAAGATTCAGCGTAGACGGATACTATTATAAAAACGGAGGTACATATATTCGTACATTTGGAAACTACAACGACCACAAGCATATCCGAGAGCCATTCTCAGGAGTGTCGATGTCCACTTTTGGCTTGGATGGTTATTATTTCTTAAATGGATACAAATATTCTCAGGGAGCCGCATACAACTTTTCAAAACTGCAACTTAAAAGTCAGGGATGCTTCATGGTTGGGCTCGCTTACTGCAATCAAAACATTGAGTTTAACTTTGAAAAGCTCTCTGATGAATTAAAACCATATATGTCGTTTGATGACACTCATTATCGATTCCATTATAATGACTATAATCTGCTTTTCGGCTATGGGTATAATTGTGTGATGGGAAGCCATTGGCTTTATAATATAACTGTGATACCCGGTCTTGGATTCAACCACTGCTATGAAGATTCCTACGACGGAAGTGCAAAACTTCTTTCTATAAGTGGGAGAGCAATGACCTCTTTTACATATAATAGTGGCAACTGGTTTGCCGGCCTTCAGGGTAGGGTCAGGGGCAATTGGTATCGCTCTAATCGCACATCTCTGTTCAGTACTGTAGAAAGCGTAGTCCTCTCAGGAGGCATCCGCTTCTGACACTCTCATTGATATTTAAGTCTGGGGCATAATTTCAGAGTCTAACAATTGTGCATTATGCATTATGAATTATGCATTTCTTATTAGAAAAAAATAGCCATCCATTTTTTGGATGGCTATTTTTTTCTTTATTGTCTTGGTCCGCGTGGTCCGCGATCGTTGTTGTCATCGCGACGTGGTCCGCGAGGTCCGCGGTCGCCGAAGTCGCGTCTCGGGCGATCGTTATTGTCGCGTCTTGGACGGTCGTTGTCACGTCTCGGGCGATCACCTCTTTCCCCTCTCGGGCGAGCTTCACGCTCTACATAGCCTTCCGGCTTCTCTGTCAGAGCACGCATTGACAGACGATATTTGCCTGTCTTCTTATCGATCTCGATAAGTTTCACCTTTATTGTATCGCCTTCCTTCAGTCCGGATGCCTCCATGTTTTCAAGACGATCCCAAGAGATCTCGCTGATGTGCAGAAGTCCGTCACGTCCCGGCATGAATTCTACAAACGCACCGAAATCGAGGATTGAGCGAACCTTGCCTTCGTAAGTCTCTCCCTCTTCAGGCATTGCTACGATAGCCTTGATCTTGGCTACTGCTGCATCGATGCTTTCTTTATCCTTTGAAGCGATCTCAACTTTACCGATACCGAGCTTTTCATCCTCTTCAATTGAGATTGTAGCGCCGGTCTCTTCCTGGATTCCTTGGATGATCTTACCTTGCGGTCCGATTACTGCTCCGATCATATCCTTTGGAATTTCAAGTGTCACAAGTCGTGGTACGTGAGGCTTGTAGTCTTCGCGTGGTTCCGGAATAGCCTCTGCTATCTTGCCGAGGATGTGAAGACGTCCCTGACGTGCCTGGTCGAGTGCCTTTGCGAGAATCTCATAGCTGAGACCATCGCATTTGATATCCATCTGTGTGGCTGTGATACCGTTTTCAGTACCGGTCACCTTGAAGTCCATGTCTCCGAGATGGTCTTCGTCGCCGAGGATGTCAGAAAGCACTGCATATTTCACTGCACCCGGATCGGAAATCAGACCCATGGCCACGCCCGCTACCGGACGCTTCATCTTTACGCCTGCATCAAGAAGGGCGAGTGTGCCGCCACAGACAGTGGCCATTGAAGAACTACCGTTTGACTCAAGGATGTCGCTGACGATGCGGCAAGTGTAGGGGAAGTTGTCAGGGAACATGCGCTTCAATGCTCTGTGGGCGAGATTACCGTGGCCTATTTCGCGACGTCCTACGCCACGCTGTGCCTTAGCTTCGCCTGTAGAGAATGGAGGGAAGTTATAGTGGAGGAGGAAACGCTCCTTGCTCTGGTTGAGCACGTCGTCTACAATCTTTTCGTCAAGTGTAGTTCCGAGAGTGGCGGTCACGAGAGCCTGTGTCTCTCCTCGTGTGAAGATGGCAGATCCGTGAGGTCCCGGTATGTAGTCAGTCTCAATCCAGATAGGACGGATTTCTGTTGTCTTGCGGCCATCGAGACGGATTC
>CAMWQY010000225.1 GCA_947176355.1 uncultured Porphyromonadaceae bacterium | reverse complement strand
CCACATATAGAGGCATAGGCTCGTTGCTCTCTCCTGATATCCAGGAATAATACTTGTCAAGACTCGGGTCAAATTTCCTCATGAATGCCCAAGCGCGTCCGTCGCAACTGCGGCGAGTGGCTGCATCATGCTCGCAATAGGCATCCGCAAATGAGAAATCGCTGTCCTTGCCGGAGAAATAACCGCGTTTGCGAGCAAACTCAATCATATCCTTTGAATAGCGTACATTCTTTTTGTCTTTCAAGTCTACTTGACGGATACGCGGTTCGTTGGCATGGGCACAAATGGCATCATCAGGTATGCGGACTGCAATCCATACAGCTCCCTTTTCAGCTCCCTTGCCAATCATATCCATCACCCATACTTCATTTTTATCAGCGATAGTAAATGATTCCCCTTCTGAAGCATATCCATATTCAGCCACAAGGCTCGTCATTACATCGATCGCTTCAGAAGCCGATTTTGATCGCTCAAGAGCTATCTGAATCAGCGAACCATAATCGATGATTGCATTTCCGGTGGTGTCCATAAGTTCTTCTCTGCCACCCCAAGTGGTCTCTCCTATGGCTACCTGATATTGGTTCATGTTGCCCACCACATTGTAGGTCTCTTTAGGTTGAGGTATCTCCCCGAGAGGTTTACCGGTGTCCCATTCCACAACCTTACGCATAGCTCCATCCTTATGCACAGCAGCAGGAGTGTGGGAAAGATCCCCATATAGAGTATGTGAATCCGCTGCGTACGTTATCATCACGCTTCCGTCGGCAGTGGCTTTCTTCCCTGCCATAAAATTAGTGCATGCCAACGCCGAAGCCGCCGTCACAGCAATAGCAACTGTGGCAATTGAAATTCTCTTTATCATCTGAATCAATTCTTAATTATATTATAATCCCCATTATCCGGATTCCTCCTATTAGCCTAATTTGTCTTATTAGCCTAATTAGACTAATTAGCTCGATAAGCCCTATCCTCTCTATCAATATGCTTTGACCGAAGTCTTCTTATAAGTATAAGGGAACACTACCGAAATAGTCTTCTTTGCGGCATCATAGCTATATCCATACTGTCGGATAGCCTTTGCCGACACCATTCTCTCAAGTTTCTGTCCGTCGAGTTCCACTCCCTTAGGATTGGCGACCCCTACGATCTCGAGAGTTATCATCCGGAGTTCAGGCATTCCCTTGTAGCTTCCTTCCGAGTCTATATTGACGTATATCTCATTCCCTTGTTTCGACCCGCTGAATGTAGTCAGCTGGTAGTCCCCGTCTTCAAGTGAAGTGGGGGAGAGGCGGTTGTCGTCAAAGAGCTGGTAGTTGCTCCATTCTTTCCTTGGGAAATACTTAACTGTCAGAAGTGTCGGGTTGTATTCAGAAGTATTCTCGATCTTGTGTGGATACTGAGGTATGAAACTTCCTGCCCTGACGAAGAGTGGCAGGTTTTGCAATGGCGCTGGAATCATGGCGATTGTGCCTCCGCGGTAAGTCTTCGACGGATTGTTCCAGTCTATCCATTCTCCATCGGGAAAGACTACTTTCCTGCCTGTAACTCCTTTTTTCATGACCGGAGCTACTAATACACTCTGTCCCCAAAGGTATTCATCGCTGATGTCAGCATATTTGTCCTTGTCTTCATTGTCTCCATGGAAGTTGAGCGGACGCATCAAAGGCATTCCGTATGCTGAGTTTTCGTATGCAAGGGTGTAGTTGTAGGGAAGCCATTCATATCTCATCCTGATGAATTTCTTTATGATATTCTCCTGTTTGGGATAGTGGTAAGGCTCCGGGCGATCTTGCGCGTGTGTCCTCAATATTGGTGAGAATGTCCCTGCTTGTATCCAACGCACATAGAGTTCGGGATCGTAGGGCTTTTCAGGGTCTACGGCAAAGCCTCCTACATCGTTGCTCATATATCCGAGTCCGGATAGTCCTGAACTTAGTAGAAGCTTATTCTGTGCCTGAAGTCCTCCCCATGATCGGGATACGTCTGATGTCCAAGGAAATACACTATATCTTTGGAGTCCCGTAGTGCCGCCTCGCATCATTAGCATTGGTCTCATATCGGGGAAGTCTTTGCGGAGTCCGTCATAGATCATCTTGCTCCATTCGTTGCCATAGACATTGTGGAATTCTTCTGCAGTCTCCCCATTGGCATGCACTATTTCAAGCGGATGCACCTCCGGCTCTCCGAGGTCGCCCCACCATCCTGAAAGACCTTCAGCTGTCAGCGGTTTCATTCTGTTCCACATCCACTCGCGGGTGGCTGGATTGGAAATGTCAAACATTCCTGCGTCTCCAACCCATGTCGTGACGTCTTTTGTATTTCCCTGCGCATCTTTTGTCAGGAGTCCCTTGTTATCAAGCAGGGTATAGTTGTCCATCGCTCCTGTCTTGTTGATGTAGGGCTGATGGATAGGCACTACGTGGACGCCTTGGGCATTCAAGTCGTCGAGCATCTTCTTATGGTCGGGCCATTGCTTTTTGTCCCATTCAAGGCGCCCCATATCTGTCTCGACTCCATACCAATAGAGGTCGAGCACCATTCCGTCTACCGGATAATCCCTCTGCTTGAGTGAATCTATTGCCCCTAACGCCTCATTCTGATTGTGATATCCATATTTTGAAGTGATATATCCTAATGTCCAGAATGGAGGAAGCGGTTGCCTTCCGGTAAGTTCAGAGAAGGAATGTGTAGCTCCCGCAAGTGTCCCGTCGCCATTGATGAAGTAATAGCTGAGTGGCTTTTTTGATATCGTGCGGTAAGCGATGGTGTCTTCCCCGAGTGTTAGCCAAGCCTTTGCATAGTCATCTATGAGCAGACCATATCCATTGTCGCTCACTATATATGGCATGTTGATGTTGGTCTGGGATATTCTCTCATCCCCGTCGGTGTATCCGTAGTTGGCACGGTTCCACATCGTCAGGTCACTTCCATTCAGAGTCAGACTGTGTCCTCTCTCTCCTGCTCCATAGAAGTTGTCTCCTTCCGGAGTCAGGAATGTGAGTGTCTGTTCTTTTCCATCTTTCTTAACTCCGTTGGCTTCAGACAGAAGCAGATTGCCATACTGGTCAAAGAAAGTAACTTTTCCTGTCTTCTTGTCTACATTTACGGTAGTGGTAGGCGACTCGATTACAAACCTGTCTGCTGTAGCCCAAGTGACGATGTCACTCTTCTTCCCATCAAAAGCCACAGCCTGGGTGGAAGCCGGAGTCTTTTCGTTTAAACTTTTCAATTCGCACACTCTGAATATGTCATTGCTCAAAGGAATGACTTCTACCACTCCCTTCCCTGTGACTACCCTGTAATTGTCAGTCTCCTTACTCGCTGTATGAGCTGAGAAGGCGGCCACAGCACTTGCCGCAGCCGCCATCCATATACATATTGATGCTTTTCTCATAATTCAATGTCGCCGTCTACAATCACATGCCAAGGTAATCCATTGATAGCGAGTGTCTCCAAGAATGGATCAGGGTCAAACTCCTCTACATTATGCACGCCGGGCATCACCCATTTACCGGTAAGGAACATCATGGCTCCTACCATTGCCGGTACGCCTGTAGTGTAGCTGACAGCCTGGGCTCCCGTCTCCTTGTAAGCCTCTTCGTGTGAGCAGTTGTTGTAGATATAGTAGGTCGATTCCTTACCCTGCTTGTCGATGCCACGGATGCGACATCCGATTGAAGTCTCGCCTGTGTAGTTTTCTCCAAGCGAACCGGGGTCCGGAAGCACTGCCTTAAGGAATTGGATAGGTATGATTTCCTGCCCGTTATACATCACAGGGTCTATTCTTGCCATTCCTATGTCTTGGATCACGCGAAGATGGGTAAGATATTCCTGGCCGAAAGTCATCCAGAAACGCGCACGCTTGATGGTGGGGAAGTTTTGAACGAGACTTTCGAGCTCTTCATGATAAAGAAGGTAGCTTTCGCGCTCGCCGATATTAGGATAGGTGAGGGGCTGGTGTATCTCAAGGTTTTCTGTCTCTACCCATTTCCCGTCTTCCCAGTATTTTCCTTTCTGAGTGATTTCGCGGATATTGATTTCCGGATTGAAGTTGGTGGCAAAAGCTTTTCCGTGGTTGCCGGCGTTGCAGTCTACGATGTCGAGGTAGTGCATCTCCTTAAAGTGGTGCTTGGCTGCGTATGCGGTGAAGACGGCACTCACACCCGGGTCGAACCCACAACCGAGGATTGCAGTCAGTCCGGCCTCCTCAAATCTTTTGCGGTAAGCCCACTGCCAGCTATATTCGAAATGTGCCTCATCCTTTGGCTCATAGTTGGCGGTGTCAAGATAGTTGACGCCACACTTCAGACATGCCTCCATGATGGTGAGATCCTGATAGGGGAGTGCCACGTTGATGCAGATGTCGGGTTTATGACGATTGAAGAGTTCTACGATCTGGTCCACTTCATCGGCATCTACACTGTCGGTAGTGATGTTCGGGGCTCCGATCTTGGCGGCAAGAGCGTCGCATTTTGATTTAGTACGGGAGGCAATGACAATTTCATTGAACACCTCCGGATGCTGAGCGCACTTATGCGCCACTACTGTGCCGACGCCCCCGGCGCCGATAATAACGACTTTTCCCATTATCTTATATTGTTATATTTTTCTTCTTATGTTTTAAATTGCAAAGATAATAAAAAATGGGCGGAAAATTGATATTTCAGCCCATTTTTTTTCATATCCAATAATAGTGCCTTGTTAATAGTTCATCGTTAATAGTTAATCGTTCATCGTTGCCACTCATCTTCCCACAATTACCAAGGG
>CAMWQY010000224.1 GCA_947176355.1 uncultured Porphyromonadaceae bacterium | reverse complement strand
CCAAATGTGAGTCTATCCGATTTCTTTTGCATTTTTTCCTTAGTTCTTATTTCTTGAAGGCTTTCTTGTTTACATACACCTTGAAATCCTTGATCGCTCCTGGCACGTCGCTTTCCATACGCGGAAGATACTGTATGCCGGATATCTTCTTGTCTCCACCAAGGTCTATCACAAGATAATGTGGGAATGCCACTCCCTTCGCAGTGCTCCAATAAGTAGATTCCTGAAGGTCAAAAACTTTGTTGCCAGCGCAGTTTTTGCGTTTGGTGTCTTCGCTGTCGGCATAGTAGACCGTCCATGGCTCGCGCGACAAGCGGTTGCCATCCTGGTCAAGCACATAGAACTCAGCTATTGATGCCACATTCTTTCCATCGATAGAATTGTCAGCCTCAAGGCAGAGCCAGCGACCTTCCACCGGAGCTCCAAATTTAAATTCTTGCCATCCATTGCCGGGTTGGAATGTCCCGGTCAATACCGGTTGCTCTCCGCTTAGATCCAAATTTTCTCCTTCCTCGCGATGTGTGGTAGGTTTATTGACATGAAGATTGTCGAGTTTTGGCTCTTTGAGACCTGCAGATTTCGCTTCTTTTGGTCCGAGAATATCAAACACCATTATCTCATTTTCTCCCTTCTTAAGCCAGCATCCGGGCATATATAGCGTCTGTTGAGGACCTATATCCCAGATACGTCCGAGAGGATGACCATTGACATATACAAGTCCTTTGCCCCAAGTCTCAAAATCAAGGAAGGTGTCGGAGGGTTTGCTGACATTGAATGTCCCTTTGTAGACGCCGCGTGGCAGACGACCGTTGTCTCCCGGAGTAAATGATCCGATTGGCAGGAATTCCATCGATTCATAAAACTCTTCTGTGTCCTCAAGATTGAATACAGTCCAGTTCTTCAAGTCGCAGGTGAAGGAATAACCGTTGCGCTCTTCAGTCACTGTCACATTGTCGGTGATTCCCTTGAAGTCCTTTATGGCGCGTCCGAAATTGATGCGCCCCATTGCTTCTACAAGAATGTCAAGTTTGGCATTCTTAGGGCATATTGGCAATTGGATGTTTTTCTCCCCCATACGCCTGTCGAGGGTGCCTACATATTTGTCGTCGACAAATACCTGGACGTAGTCGTGAGGCTCGTTGATGGTCAATACTCCACCATTTTTCAATTCCGGCAAAGTGGTCTGATATAGGATGCTGCCAAATCCTTGGTCAAAGTCCTCCATTGTCTTGATATCACGCGTCTTCTTCCCTTCCGGAAGGTTGGCAAAGAGCGGTGCTACACTTTCAAATTGGAATTCCTTTATTTCGATTGGTTTGATGGTGGCGGGTATTGCCGGAAGTTTTTTGCCGTCGTAGTATTTGGCAAGTGTATTGCGGAGATCCATGTATTTAGGCGTGATCTGTCCGCTTTCACTGATTGGAGCGTCATAATCGTAAGAAGTCACGTCAGGATCAAAACCCGGTGAGTTGGCGCCTGCCCAGTGTCCCCAGTTTGTGCCGCCATGGGTCATATATAGGCTGAAGGAAATCCCTTTTGACAACATTTCGTCGATGCCGGCTATCATGTCGGCTGAAGGACGTGTCTCATGGTTTGCTCCCCATTTGTCAAACCATCCGCTCCAGAATTCAGAACACATCAACGGGCTTTCCGGACGAAGTTCCTTCAGTTTCTTGAATTGCTCATCGATGTTGGCTCCTGTCCCGAAGTTCATCGTCCAGATGAGATCATCAAGACCATTGTCGGTGAAGTTTGACGACCAGTCACATTGGAAGAGTGTCACATTGTCGCCGAAGTTCTTGCGGAGCATGTCGCGGATGTTGGATACGTATGGCTTATTCTTTCCATAGCTGCCATATTCATTTTCCACCTGCACCATGATGATCGGTCCTCCGTCGGCTATTGTCAGGTCGCCGACTTGATCGGCAACTGCTTTCTGGAACTTATCCACGCGTTCCAGGAAATATGGGTCATTCTCACGAAGTTTGATGTCTTTCTTCTTTAGGAGCCACCAAGGGAGACCGCCCATTTCCCATTCTGCACACACGTATGGACCGGGACGAAGGATTACTTTCATATCATTCTCTTCGCAGAGCTTGATAAACTCCCTGAGATCGTTTTGGCCGGTGAAGTCAAATTGATCTTCTTTCGGCTCATGGGAGTTCCAGAATGTGTAGAGGCAGATGGTGTTCATCCCAAGTGCCTTGCAAAGCTTGATGCGCTGATCCCAATAAGGTTTTGGAATACGCGGATAATGCAGTTCGGCTGCTTTCACTACGAATGGTTCGCCATTAAGAAGGAAAGTCCCGTTTCCTGCCTCAAATTTCCCGGATTGCTTATCCGGAGTCGTCTTTGCATTCGCTGCTTCTATATTCTGTACCATGAATAGTGTCATCACGGCTCCGAATGTAGCAAGGAGTGCAGTTCTGATGTTAAGTCTCATGATATTATTAGTTTGATGTTATATAAATCTTCTTATTGCTGTCGCTGTATATTTCTTGAGTTCAGACTCAGTGTCTTCAAGATAATTTGCCAATTCGCTTTTGAAAGGAAGATGGCGTAAAAGTCGGAATGCAAGAATATCAGCCTCTTCTCTTGTCAGAATTCCCTCTGCCCATTCCAGGGCTTCCTCTTTTGTCATTAATGCGGGGGCCATAAGATGGCAAGCAAGAAGTCGGGCTTCACGGCATTCCTTGTCGCTCCATAATGATTTTGCCAAAGCTGCAGATTCATCCTCATTATCAGGCTTGAATCTGATAGCGATATCCTTTATTTGAGGAAGCTGGAGCCCGAAGATATACTTCTGCTCCAGTCCTCCTTTCCTTAGAGTATCTGCTATCATTCCATTGCGAAAGGAAAAAAATTCCTTACGTATGGCTGCAGCCCTCTCCTCAATGCTACTTGTATTCATTATTTGCCAAGCGCATTATAATCGCGGCTCAGACGAAGCATCTGCTCCGGATAGCTCTCATTGTAGGTGATTTTCACATCTGTGATGTTGCCGTCTTTGTCATATTCGGGCACATATACCGGATTGACAAATCCGCGATAGGGAGGGATGTCGAGGGTGGAATATCTCTGCAGCACTTCTTTATGAAGCTTTGGATCTACCTTTACTGCATATTTCTGGATAAGATCGTTGCCTGCCTTGTAGTCGCCGGTAGACTTGATGCGCTGGATTTCCTTAAGCAATTGTCCGAAAAGATTGCGCAGCTCCTTGTAGTCGTTGATTTTTAGATAGGTCTTGCCCCCTTTCTTGACGAGTTCTACAGCTTTTGACTTCTTTGCATGGTCAAGTGCCCAAGCAGCGATCAGCTGGCGGTCGCGCATGTGGGCTTCTTCGATGTCGTTGCCCGGTTCGATACGGTTGAGCTGTGTCATCAATCCGTTCATCATTTGCTGATAATATTCAGCTTTATATGCTTCCGGATTGTCGAGTATTCCGAGTTCAATAAGTTTTGGATCTGCCAAATAGTAGAGGGCAAAGAGGTCGGCGCGTGCTTCTTCAAGAGTCGATCCGTTTTCCTTGAGTGCGTCAGGGTCTGTGCCGGGAGCAAGCTGGCCCGATGCATGCCCGAGACATTCGTGGAGGTCGGTATGCAGCATGTCGGTCTGATACAGATAGTTGTCCATAAGTTCGCGGGTCGGAGCATCTATGACGAACTCTTCGCGGAATCCATTTCCCTTTCCGGCTTCTGAATATGCCTCTGTGATATTCTCAATAGTCACTGACTTGCTTCCGTGGGCAGCCCTGATCCAGTCGGCATTTGGAAGGTTGATGCCGATTGCCGTGGCTGGATAAGCATCCCCGGCAAGCATCACTGCATTGATAGCCTTCGCTGAGATACCCTTTACTTTCGGTTTTCTATATTGAGGGTCGATAGGAGCATTGTCTTCAAACCACTGTGCATTGTCAGAGATGATCTTTGTGCGTTTTGTGCTCTCGCGGTTGCGGAAGTTGACATAGCTTTCCCAACTTCCTGTCATGCCCAGCGGGTCGTTGTAGCTTTCGATAAAACCATTGACGAAGTCTACGTCTGAATCCGTATCTTCTGCCCAAAGGATGGAGTATTCATCGAAAAGACGCAGGTCGCCTGTAATATAGTAATCGATAAGTTTTGTGATATAGGCTCTCTGCGCATCATTCTCAGCCACACCCTTAGCCTTGTCGAGCCAATAGATGATGTTGCGTATTGCTTCCCCATAGAGTCCGTTGAGGCTATACGTCTGTTCCACTATATTGCCATCTTTATCTTTGACAATCTTCGAATTCAGTCCGTATGATATAGGAGTGGGGTCGTTAGGCTTCTTCTTTGCTGCAAAGTATGCCTCTATCTCTTCTTGTGTGACTCCGTCATATAAATTGACGCTTGAATTGACGATTACGTCTCCGGTAGAGTCAAGACTGACCTTCTTCGGCATGTATGTGGGGTCAAAGATGTATTTGGTGATTTCTGCAATGATCTCATCTCTTTCAGCGTCATCTTTTGCTCCGATACAATGCTTGCAGAGTCCCCCTACACGCTCCTCGAAGAAGGCTTGGGAGAATTCAGGGACAAACTTATCGTTGGAATAATGGTGGTGAGGACCATTGCCAAACCATACCTGTTTGATATACTTCTCAAACGCCTTCCAATCAGTTGAGTTCTTGTCGCCGTCATATTTCTGATAGATCTTTTCAAGGATGCGACGAAGCTTGAGATTATTCTTGCCGTTCTGGTCCCAAATGATGTCGCGGCCCCACTGTGCAGCCTCCGACAGATAGTAGAGC
>CAMWQY010000223.1 GCA_947176355.1 uncultured Porphyromonadaceae bacterium | reverse complement strand
GCATTATCCCGCTTTTTGAGCGGATGCCACTCTGAGCAATTTGACGGATTACCTTTAAGGATGTGTCGTAAGTAGCATGGCAGCGTACTTCCGGAGTCAGACGCCTTACAGTCTCAAGATTATGTGAGATTACGTCCGGCTTTTCGTCTATTACCAGTTGCACTAATTCTTCACGCCCTTGGAAGTCAGGTATCAATACCTCCATTGTCACTTCGGGACATTCTTTTTTCAAAGTGCGAATCATTTCCGCCCAATGGTTTGCTCCCAAATCCGGAAGATCGTCGCGGTCAACAGAAGTAATGACGATATGCTTCAATTTCAAGGATTTTACTGATTCTACGATATCCAAAATCTCCTTCTTGTCAAGAGGAAGGGGACGCCCGGTAGCTACATTACAAAATTTGCAACTACGTGTGCATACATTACCTCCGATCATAAAGGTTGCGGTGCCATTGCCCCAGCATTCACCACGGTTGGGGCACATGCCGCTGGAGCAAATAGTATGAAGATGCTTCTCATTGAGAAGACCTACCACCTGACTTGTCTTGAAACCTTTTGGTAGTTTTATTTTGAGCCATTCCGGCTTTCTTCTGTAGTCTGCCATTATTCTTCCGGATTTACAGTTTTTTCCGGTGTCACCGGATTCTCTTCTTTTTGGGGTTGGGTATTCTCCTGATTTGAAGATTCATTAGCCGGAGTAGTCTGTGTATTCTCTGTCGGACTCAAAGACTCAACAGATTCTGATTTCGCTTGGTCTTTTTTCTCTTTTGGTTTCGAATCAGTATTAGAAACTGCCGGAATACCACCTGACTGAGTAAGCATTTTCTTCACTTTAGAAGCACTTCCACTGCTGTAGGCATTGAAGACATTGAAACATACGGCTATATCTGTAATACCATTGTTTTTCACATATTCCTTGAGATTATGAGTGAAATAGCGGAAGTCTATTACGTGCACCTCATTAAAACTATAGAATAGATTGCCCGGGACTGCATTTCCGTATGAGTCTTTGATGATTAGCAGTTTTCGGTTGCCAGGGGTAGAAGTTTTAACTTTTACATAAGCTTGGTCAGTACCAATGAATGTAAGATATGCATTTCCACTTCCATCTTTAAATTTCTTGAAGAAAGCAGATTTATATGGTTTAGATTCCCTGATGATCTTGAAATTCTTATTTAGAGTATAAGATACGAATTGCGCATCGTATGCTACTTGGGTAGGAGTGTAGTATACAAAATCTTCAGGTGCTTTTTTCACGGAAATATCCTTGGAATAGCCATACATAGAGCCTACAAAATTCTTCACAACATGTTTTTCGTAAGCATCCAGACCCTTAAAAGGAACCCCTGCAGTTTCTGCAAGACGCTTTGCTGCATAGTATCCTCCAAGTCCAGCCCAGTGATGATCAGTGCGGAGATAAATATCTTCCTTTTTATGTTTCAAAAGTTCATCATACACGTCAACGAACTTTACCTTGGGCGACAAGCGGTCGCGAATACTGTAAATAAATGGTTTTTGAGGACTGCTTGCTTTAGATGCCTTTGCAGGAAGGTAATATTCAGTAGCCAAAGGGGCTACCATAGCATAGACATTAGCATTAGGAAATTCGTTGGCAAGGGTGTTTAGAAGATCAATATATCCGCCTCCTCCTTTAGCTGTGCCGCCAAATGCCATCAGGGCACGCACTTTGTCGCCCTTGCCTATGATGATAGTGCCTGAGCTGCCAAGTTTTGCTTTCCCATCGTCGAGATCTTCATCATCCTCTTCTTCCGAATCAGAAGCTTCCGTAGCATCTCCTTCCATTTCTTCTTTATCAGAAACGTCTTGCTTCTTCACTTTATCCTCTACTTTCTCATTTCCTTCAGAAGCCGGATTTACAGGAGTCTCTGCAGGACGGAATGATATTGTCTCTTCATCCGACCTATAATCAGCTTTCATAGCACCACGTATTTTCATACTCATGGTCATCAGTTCGTCGCGGTAAGGCTCTGTATCGCTAAACCACGAAGATACTTCAGAAGTGAATTTTGCAGGATCTTTCTTGATTGTTTCTATATCGTTGATATCCGGGAACTCGGCAAGGTCACGCTTCTCAAGTTCTGAATATTCTGACCTCGGGAAAAACAAAAATACAGTAGTAAGAATAGCAAAGAAAACTCCTACTATAAGGATATACATGACAGATGCGCCATGCTTTCCTTTCCCTTTGGGAATATCATTTTCTGTGTTATTGTCCATAATATTCTTAGAATCTTGTATAAATGAATGCATTGTTGGTTGCGCCAACTAAAAGAGCAACGCAGCAAATCAATATTATTACTGAAACTATAGCATGAATAAATTGCACTGTGTAGTTGCCTGCGTAAGGAATTTTAAGAGCCATCTTATATCCAATTTTCTCCACTTGCTTTCTTACCGGAAGGCAAAGTATCACTGCAGCCACCCAAAGCCACAGATTGTCGATGAGTACTGACTCCACATGCATTGGAAGACCTTGCGGTTCGTTCTGACCGAAAAATGCTGTGAAGAATTGTGTCATGCGTCCGAAATCATCGAAATAGAATATACCCCATCCTACGATAATTAGAAAAAGGCTATAGATGTAAAGTCCGATCTTAGGCATCCATTTCCATCGCAACAATGTATATTTCTCAATCATGATGATGAGTCCGAAATAAACACCCCAGATGATAAAGTTCCAGCTTGCACCATGCCACATCCCGGTCAAGAACCATACAGTCATTATATTAAGCGCTTGATGCCTACGGTTGCCTCCCATTGGGATATATACATAGTCGCGGAAAAAAGAGCCAAGGCTTATATGCCATCTTCTCCAGAAATCTGTCATTGAGGTGCATGTGTATGGATGACTGAAGTTTTCCGGGAAATGAAAACCGACACAACGTCCTATGCCTATAGCCATGTCAGAATAACCGGAGAAGTCGAAGTATATCTGTATGGAAAAAGCAATTATTCCTACCCAAGCGGCAGCCGCCGACATATTGTCGAGACTACTGCCAAGCAATGATGTCGCTATTTCACCCATAATATTGGCAATTATCACTTTTTTACCTAAGCCAATTATAAAACGATATACACCGTCGGCTACATCATCTGCTGTGGCACGTCTGCGCCCGATCTCTTCTGCAACCGTTCCATAGCGTACTATAGGTCCGGCTATTAGTTGAGGGAACATCGAGATATAGAGAAGGAGATCGAAATAATTTCTCTGAGGTTTGGAGTCTTCGCGATATACATCCACTAAATATGATATGGATTGAAATATATAGAAACTAATGCCTATCGGAAGAGCAATCTGAGGGTCAGGGACATCAAATCCTATACTCCTTATGATCCCGGAAAAGAAACCAAGATATTTGAAACTTCCAAGCGCTGCCAAGTCGGCTGCAACTCCAATGAAGAGCCAAACTTTTCCTATTATATTATGCTTTTTATAAAGAAGAATACCACAGAAATAATTGACAATCACTACTGCAAGCATAAGAAAGACGTAAATCGGCTCTCCCCATGCATAAAACAGAATTGAGAAAATTGTCAAGATTATATTGCGGAAGAGCATCGGACGTTTCAATCTACGCTCTTTATTATCTGCATGATGGATTCGGGCCTTGTCGATCCAACCAAAAAGGACATACAACAATCCGAAAAGTGGTATGAAGCAGAAGATGAAGAAAAGATCTGAGAATACCATATTATTATCTGTTAATCAATTTTATGACTTTCTAAAAATAGATGACGAAGAATGAAATCTCCTAATATTTTTGCTCCTTCAGCATTAGTGTGAACTCCATCGTAAGTATATGTTGGGGAATTAGATTCTACATCATGCAAAATGCATACTTCTTTATCAGCCCTTAAGACTGTGCATCCTTTTGACTTGGCTGCCTCTTCAATAATGTCGGACGTCACATGGATTTTCTCAGCCGATACCTTTGACATCTGGAGTGGAGTGACGACAAGGAGATTGGCATCCGGAAAGGAGTGATGTAGCATATCGCAAATCATAGACACACTTCCATAGAGAGAAGTGATCTCGTTGGGTTTAATATCTGTTGGGAAGCTATAATATTTATGTGACTTATCCTTTGCATAAATGCCCGGACGTTTATCCGCAAACCAAGCATCATTTGCCCCAGCAAATAAAATGATGTAGTCCGGACTTTTCCTTATACTATCTCCCTCAGCCTCTATAAGACGTAAGGCTTGATTGAAGAGCACATTGTCATCGTGAAGAACTTCACTATAAAAAGAAGTATCAACTTTCGTGTGGGAGGTATTTGTCCAAGTGGCACCACTTCTGGCATACACATTTATATCTCCCACATAGCTGCTATTCTTAAGAACATGACTCCAGCCTGTAGGATTTTCGCATGAATCGCCTCCTATCCATGTCATTGAATCGCCTAAAAGAGCAAATTTCGGAAGCATGGTAGGAGAGTGGGCTGTGTTAGATGAAGCATATATTATTCCCGGCAGTATCATTAACACTGCTGCAAGGATTTTCAGTATGTTGCATCTATATGGTTTACAATGATTAAACATTGTCAAGTTGCCAAATTGTATTATTACCTTAAGCTTGATTTACCAAGCTTGCCCGATTAAATATGCAAAATTACTTCTTATTTATGAAATGACAAAATATGAAGGCAAAAAAAAATAAAAATCATAGACAAAAAATCCAATAGGAAGCGCAGTGCCGTTTTCCAAAGAATTATAATAAAATTTGATTTTATTAAACCAAATTTTAGAGTCGGATGT
>CAMWQY010000222.1 GCA_947176355.1 uncultured Porphyromonadaceae bacterium | reverse complement strand
ACCGGATCCCATAGTTTCCAGTTTTCTTCGAGGGCATCCCAGGTGTTTGGTTTCAAGGCAGCGCGGTAGCGGTCGTATGTGGGGCGGTCGTCACGGTAGAGACGGTCGAGTTCGAGGCGCATTGCTTCGAGGATGGCGTATTTTCCAGCTACCAGGAGGTTGGTGTATAGTTTGGATTCTTGATTAATCATAAGAAGGGAACTTTGATGGTTATGTGTGAACCGCATTTAGGGCACTTTGGAAATAGCTCGAATATCAAGTCACCTTGAGTGAAGGTGAAGGTATGTCCGCATTTCAGACAGCGGCGTGTTTGTTGTTGGAGCAACATAATATATGATAATTTATGAAGGTGTTTAACAGTCGTTTATAGGGTGGACTTATTTCTCTCGTCTGAGAGACAGCAAAGAGGCAGAGAGTTCCTAACATCACCCATACCGGTAGAAAGTCGGTATGGATGATGCTATAAGGAGCAAGATTTTAGTGTAGTAGCTGCATTTCTTTGGCTACTTGGTTGCTCTTCAAGACTTCGTGGAGGCGTTTTGCCTGAGGCTTGAAGGTAGCATAGGTAATGGTGCCGCAGACAGCACCGCTGAGGAACGGGATAACCTTGTAGAGAACTCGTCCTACTCCCTTGGAGGCAATTTGAGTGCCGAGTTTTTTAGATATCGCTTCAATAGCCTGCGCAATGAACTGTTTGGAGACAATATTTTCAGCCACGCGGATGGCCGTCTCCTCCGTCATTCGTTTCGCCGCTTCCATGGCTAACTTCTTCACAAGCTCCTTCGCCACTTCCACCTTGTTCATAACGCCGATGAAGGCAGTCAGCATGATTTCCCCCTCGGGCGTGAGCCGTCCACTGTCATCTACCATATCGGGAAATCCATAGAGATATCCCAGCTTCTGACCGACAGCTACTACATGGAAGTAATAGTTTGCCAGGTCTGCAGGGACCGAAACAAGCATCGCCAGCCCTCCCGGTATGCTGGATATTGTAGATACTGCTGTCGCTTTCGCGGTGTGTGAGCGGATCACGTTTGAGGCCGCATCCTCAATCTCTGCCTGAGAGATAACCTTCGCAGGGGATTCAGTTATGCATCGCCGGATCTCGGAGTCGGAGAGATGGCTGAAAGTTTTACGCAGATACGCCTCACGGTTGATTTTTGCTCCCGGCATCTTAAGAATGCCGTTTAGAAAAGAAATCCAAGTTGTATTCATTTGTTTATTTATTATAATTGATAAAATTAAGCTGCGGGATTCTGATTTTTACGCCATGTATATAGGTGACATAGCTCATTGAACTCATCTAATTGTTTCCTTACATTATATAAATATCTATATGGTGTTGGCCAAACTTTCTCAAATATGTCGATAACTTCCTTTGCCAACAGACTTACTGTTTCCCAATCCACCATTTTTTTCTTAAGCATTCTGGATAAGGAATTGACCTTTCGCGTCAGATTCAAAGCGATGGTCTGCGTGTTTCGAATTACGAGTCTAAGAAGTCTTCGTGAATCTGCCATATCCTCTTTATGTACACAACAGTCACAGCAATCTTCTTCAGGCAAAAATTTTGATGTGAGATGCCAGTAACCACATATCGGACATTTATATGCCCGTATAGGACAATAGCCTTTTTCTTTAAGGATTATTTCAGACTCATACTCAATAAAACTATAAGCTTCCTTCTCTGTCTCAAAATTCATCTTAAATTCCCGACAGTCGGGACAAAAGTAATGGTTTTTAGTTGGTTTCATTTTTTATTGTATAAAATTTTAAAAATAATTATATTTATGGGGTCTTCCTGATTGGTATCGTAGGCATACTTCCATGTGATTTTCGGATCCATTGGATAGGCGTCAAAGTATCTTATAAGATTTACGAGCTCTGTCACTGAAAACACATAATCCGTATTGGCCTTGATAAGTACGAAGGCTTCCCTGATAAGTTCATCCTGATTATCCGGCAGACACTTGCTTGCTTCATCAATTGTTTTTCCAGTTGCAATATTCAACACTTTCTCTCCGGAAAGATTCATCATCTCAATAATGACATCTTCTGGGATACCTGTATAGAATATAGCGTCTTCTCCCTCAAGAAGATTTGAAATCCGGGTTCTCGTTTCCTCAGAAATAGTATTCCCATAATTTACATTCAGCATAATCATTTAGTTCTTCTATTATATTAACCTTCTATCTATACTTTCCTTTGGCAAGGAGATTGTTTATGATGACACAAGCCGGGATAGATAAGGCGGCAGAGATTCTTGAAGAGGCTCTCTTATTGTCGGCTGGCTCACTGGCTTTATAAAAGGCATTGAAGATGGCGCCAATAGAGTCACGGTCAGAGACTCTTAAGAGCCCCTTGAAGATATCTCTCCTCTCTTCCGAGGTGCATAATGAAAGCAACTCACAGATCAAATTCGGCAGCAACAATCTGCTTGCACATAATGTTTTTTTCTTCACGTTCATAGATTCTATTTTTTAATGACAATGCAAATTTAAAGCCATTTTTTTACCTTGGCAAATAAAACAAACGGTGAAAATCAACGTTTAAAAGAAAGTTGGGAATAAGATGGACAACTGTCTGCCTTAGCCCTGATTTTCAAATTCCGACAGCTATGGATAATACGTTTCAACTTTTAGACACCATCATAAAGTCGCGTCTCTTAGCCTACGATGATGAAGGATATGTGGATTTCTTGGAGAAGGATGTGGATTCTTTTAGAAAGAGAGACAGGTATGCTTCCGACGAAGAGTTAGAGTCAATTGCGGATAACTTCAAAGAGGCATTCGATTGTGTCGATGCTTTTGGACCGGAATATATGATTAGTTCTTATATGAAGGCCAGTGACGCATTCTCTTCCATAGACTTTGATTGGGGAAAGAACAAGCAACTTGCCACACGCAGAAAATTCTGCCGTTGGATGTTCAGGCAGGCATACCTGAATAATCCGGAACTTCATGATCATCCCTATTCTCCAAATAAGGAAGACTGGGAATTGTTAAGTCTTTTCAAGCCTGATTTGGAAGATGATGTAGAATCAATCGATATCATTTTTACCATGTTGCTGACATTTCAAGTCATCAGGCCCTTTGGTAGAGATAGCTCGAGAGCCCTGAAATATGGTTCACCTTTTGAAGTTCGTGATAAAATGGTGGAGTTGTTGGAAGTGTTGCAAAATGATCTTCCGACTCTTGGAATTAACAATAATCTTCATGCTATCAAGCGGGCTTTGGATGTTCTTAATGATCCGGAGTATGAAGACAATCCTCTTCCTCCAGCTGCCTTATGGGGATTGCTGAATAATATCTCTTTAGAACTGAAATTGAATTCCTCTCCGGCAGAATTATTGGATTCTCATGTGGAACTAAATGGATATTCCATGCCCGGAATATGGGTCGATGATGCCAAGGATAATCAGAAACGATTCTGGGTATTTCCCAACAACAAACTTATGGCATTCTGTTTTTATTTAAAAAACAGAGAGTGGATACTTGAGCCATTTGAATTTGTATTCACAAAACTTGAGTATGAATACGAGTTTGACAACACCTGTGTCATAGCTACAACCAAAGGTAATATACAGGTTCTGATGAAAGGAACGATCGAGGATTCTGAGATTGTGAGATTGAAGTATGTGCTTGAAGACCGAGATGATGATGGCGATTTCCAAACAATAAGATTTGAGTTGGAAAGTGGTGTTGACTATCCCTATTGGATGAATTGGAGAAGTTTTAGACGTCTGCCATTGAATCACGAACTAACAATTGAATATGGAGAGATAATCAATAAAATATACCATGAATCAGAAATGCTTATTTATTACCGCAATATCGGAAGCTGGATTACGGATTCACATGATTGTATAGTCGGTCTTGATTCGGAGTTCCTATACCTTTCAGACATTGTCCTGAAAAAAAACGGACACCTGGAAAGAATCGACGGACAGAAAACCTATCCGCTATATGATTACATCGTAGAATACTCCAAGGCAAATCCAGGATTAAATCTGTTCAGTTTGGATATATCAGAAGAGCAGCCTATATATGTAGTGGCAAGGGATCCTTTGTTTTACGCATTGCTTGACGAAAAGCGGAATCCAAAATCCCTTGTCAATGATTTTCCCAAGAGAGCGGAAAGACAATCATTCCTGTGCAGATATGAAGAATTCAAGGAAACTGTCATGTCTACAGAATTTCAGGATCAGGTGACCATCTACAAAAACTTACCTCAGCATTATCCTGATATTCTATGTTTCAATAAAATCAGCAGGACATTCAAAATCGATGAAATAGTAGAATGGTTTGGCGTCAGGAAATTTACCTCCCGTGAGGAGATGATGAAGAGTGATATCTTCACATGGAGACAGAGAATGAGATAAGGCTTAGCCATGGTATATAGGATTTTATTGGATTAGCGGCTAAGTGGGGTATATGCTCACTACGTTCGCATCACAATCTCCGTCTGCTGGAATTTCTATTCGCTCATTAATGTTACTGATGATCATTTGAAATGGAAATACTTGCATAAGTCGCTATAAATTGTAACTTTGCAGAAAAGAAAGAATAGGAAATGGCAACCACAATTAAAACTTCCCCTGAACTATGGGGTGAATCTGCTCAAGAATTTGATATGCTGGCTGAAGAAAATGGGAAAAAACCGACTCCACGGCTACCATCGGAAGAAGAGCAGAAATTACGTGATTTTTTCCGGCGCTCACGAGAATTCATCTTTCCTTGGCAGAAAAAATTTTTGCAGGTGAAATTGTAATGTGATTTACTCAACTTTCGCAAGTACTAAATAACTCACGCAAAGGCGCAAAGGGCTCGCTGAGAAACTA
>CAMWQY010000221.1 GCA_947176355.1 uncultured Porphyromonadaceae bacterium | reverse complement strand
CGGATATGCTTCTGCAGATTTCCGTTTCGGTGTGAAAGCCGGTCTGAACTTCAATCATGTTGATTATCAGAAGCTAAAAGAAATAGCTGATATCAAGGATCAGTTCACTGACGAAAATAATCAAGCTGGATGGATGGCTGGTGTTATGGCTGAATTCACCATTCCTATCATTAACATTGGCGCTGATGCTTCTATTCTCTACGCTCGTCAAAACGTGGCTAACAACCCTGTATATAACAAGAAAGACTTCCTTGACATTCCTATCAATCTCAAATGGAAAATCGGTTTGCCGGTGGTTGGAAAATTCGTATCTCCCATCATTTATACAGGTCCTGACTTTATGTTTGCTTTCGGTAAAGACGTATTAAAGGACGTCCAGGAAAAGAAGTGTGAAGTAGGTTGGAATGTTGGTATCGGCGTTGAACTTGTTAGGCATCTTCAAATTCAGGGTGGCTACTGCTTCGGCCTTAACGGAGTAGCTAAGTATACAAAATTAGCTGGCATTGAAATCCCTGAAAATGATCTCAAGGTAAAGAAAAATTACTGGACTGTAACTGCCGCTTATCTTTTCTAAACAAACGATTTGATTGATGAAGAAACTTGTTTTGGCCCTGATGGCTATTATTTGTAGCTTAGGAGCAAATGCAGAACTCCGTTGGGGCCCTACTGCAAGCGTTAATTTCAATAATTTTCACTGGAAAGAGCCTCTCCTTGAGACTCACATGCGCACCAGCTTTGATGCCGGAATCATGGCAGAAATCATGATTCCAGGCATCGGTTTCGGTGTCGATACCGGACTTACTTACGGTATGCGCAGCTCAAAAATTAATTTCGGTCAGTGGGAGGTGTGGAAAAGCGATGGCTTCGATAATGAAAATGTTGTGTTGCATACTATCAACATTCCTCTACACCTGAGATTTAAGTATACTCGCCTTGAAGGTGTTGAAGAGACAATTGCGCCTCTCGCTTACGCGGGTCCGGTTTTCTCTTTCAATGTGGCTGGTAATTGCAAAGCACTCGAGCAACCTATAGGTACTGTTTCTCTTGATTTTGGCCTTGGATGCGAATTGTTTCAGAAATTTCAGATTTCTGTGGGCTATCTTTGGGGACTCAGCTACGCTACAAGAACTGTAAAGCTCGAAAATCTATCAGCACGTGCTGATGGTTTCAGGGTGAACTTGGCATACCTTTTCTAATGAAATTTTCTAATGAAATTTTCTTGCAGTGAAGATAGAATTCATTAAGAGAGGCGCGGAGACGCGCCTCATACTTTTATTTGCCGGCTGGTCAACTGACACTCGGTATTACAAAGACTGTATTGCAGATGGTTGGGACACAGCTGTGGTAAGTGATTACCGCGACTTGTCCATGCCCGATTTGCCATCTCAATACTCTACAATTTATATATTTGCATATTCACTCGGGGTTTTTGCAGCTTCTTTATGTGATATAAAGGCAGTTGCTAAGATCGCTATATGTGGTTCCCAAATTCCGGTCTCTGATGAGTTCGGCATTCCAATTGCTGTGTTCAATTCGACTTCAGAGGCATTGTCTGCCGAATCATTGAAAAAGTTCCATCGCCGCATGGCTGGAGATAGGGCCACTTTATCCCGGATAGCGCCATTGCTTCCGTCATCACCTGATATAGATATCCTTAAAGAAGAACTCCGTGCTATCAAAGATGCGCAAGGCGTTTCCAAGCCTGTCTTCGAATGGAATAAGGTTTATCTTGCCAAGCATGACAGAATCTTCCCTTTTGAAAATCTGAAAAGATTTTGGGAAGTATTTCCGAATGTCGTGAAGGTTGCTGTCGAGTCTTCCCATGCAATTGACATTTCTAAAATCATAAAGGAAGTCATTCCTGATCATACTTCGATAGGGGAGGGCTTCTCCTTAGCTGCAGAAACCTACAAAGAGAATGCTATCGTACAGGCTGAAATATGCAACAAGATAGGAGAAATACTAAGACATAAATTGTCTGATAGAAAATCACAGATTGATTATCTCCTCGAAATAGGTGTTGGAAGAGGACTTCTGACGGATGTTTGGCGATGCATAGTCAAACCAATCAATGCAACATACGTAGACTTATTGCCGACTCCAAGATTTGGCATTGCAAAGAATGAAGAATATATTGTGGCAGATGCCGAAGAATGGCTTAATAAATCTTCGGTGAAATACGACATAATCCTTAGTGCATCCACTATCCAATGGTTTGCAGATCCATTAGGATTTATAAAGACTGTGAAAGATCATCTAAATCCCGGTGGATGTGCCGTAATATCCACCTTCGTCAAAGGAAATCTTCATCAACTCGACGAAATCAGACCCTGCCCGCTCCTATACCATACTTCAGAAGAATATAAGGAAATTCCGGATGTCAGGGTAGAAGAGTGGGAACAGACCCTTTCATTCTCATCCCCAAGAGAGATGTTGATGCATCTTCGCCACACAGGCGTCTCACCCCGCCGCTGCTCCTCATCGGTCCCTCTCACTTCGCTCCCGACAGAACTGACCTACCGCCCTCTCATCCTCATCATCGATGCCCCTAATCCCTGATTGAATCCCAAAAGTAAAGGACTCAAGAGCCGTGCGTCCCTAAGTTTATCTGTATCATAGTCTGATGTACAGTCATATTGCCATTAAACATGTAGGACGCATGCCCCGTGCGTCCTATAGTGAAGAGAATATGCTAAAAAATGTCTATGCCAGTTGTTGCGATTTTGGATGCGGCGGCTTAAGTTTTAGATTGGGTTCATTTCTGAAAAGAGTGTGGTGGGGAAGTGGTCGGTGAGATACTTTTTCAGATATTCGATGGTGTCGGCGCAGATGATCGGGTCTTTGTCGAAGTGGTGGTTGTAGATCACTTCTGCTAATTCTATGCCATATTGCTTTATTGCGTACAGTGTCAGCAAAGTATGATTGATTGAGCCTAACTGACCATTGGTGACGACGATAGTCGGCAATCTATGGTCTCGGATATAATCTATTGTCAGATATTCTCCTTCGAGTGGCACCATTACGCCTCCGGCTCCCTCTATCAATACTATATCATATCGAGATTCCAGTATCTCCGTTGCGCTTTCGATCTTTCTGAAATCTATAGCTCTTTTGTCAATCTTGGCGGCAAGATCCGGTGAACATGGATAGCTAAATATCTCAGGAGCGGTAATCATCTCAAGATCTTCCTGTGTCATGGCAATTCCCATGATCTGTCGATGCACCTCAATGTCTTCACTATATCCAACATTGCCAGTCTGAATGAATTTCTGAGTGATAACGCTCTTCCCTTCATCCATATATCGCTTGGCAAGCCATCCCGTAGCCCAGCTTTTACCAACATCCGTCCCAATCCCTGTCACAAAATATTTCATAGCTCTTATAGAAATGCATAATTCATAATTCATAATGCATAATTTTTGTCTCCACGGTTCAATGGTCATGACTTATATATCCATCGTCTGATAATTATGCATTATGCATTATGAATTATGCATTCTTACTTATGAATTATGCATTAAAAAAATTAGTAAGCAAACATCGGATAGTCATTCATCAAATCGTTGACTTCCTGACGTACCTTTGCTATCTCTTCCTCATTGTCTGCGTTGGTGAGTACTCGGTCGATAAGCTCTGCTATCTTTACCATAAGATCTTCTTTAGCACCACGTGTTGTAATGGCTGCTGTACCGAAACGGAGTCCTGAAGTCAGGAATGGACTGCGGCTATCGTATGGCACCATGTTCTTGTTTGCTGTGATGTCAGCCTCTACAAGCACACGCTCTGCCTTCTTTCCACTCATATCGGGGAACTTTGTACGAAGGTCAACAAGCATGCAATGGTTGTCAGTGCCATCTGAGATGATCTTGTATCCTCGTTTTGACAGTTCTTCTGCAAGTACCTTGGCATTCTTCTGCACCTGAAGGGCATATTCCTTCCATTCCGGCTGAAGGGCTTCTCCGAATGCAACAGCCTTGGCGGCAATCACGTGCTCAAGCGGTCCACCCTGTACTCCGGGGAACACTGCACTGTCAAGAAGGGCAGACATCTTCTTGATTTCCCCTTTAGGTGTCTTCTTGCCCCAAGGATTGTCAAAGTCCTTACCCATGAGGATCATACCGCCGCGAGGACCTCTGAGGGTCTTGTGGGTGGTAGTGGTGACGATGTGAGCATGCTTCACGGGGTTTTCAAGAAGTCCTGCAGCTATAAGACCGGCAGGGTGAGCCATATCCACCATGAAGATAGCTCCGATTTCGTCAGCAAGTTTGCGGATACGCGCATAGTCCCATTCGCGGCTGTAAGCGCTTGCGCCTGCAATGATGAGTTTCGGACGCTCTGCACGGGCTTTCTCCTCCATCTCCTCATAATTCACGCGTCCGTCCTCTTCCTTTACGGTGTAGCTGATAGGCTGGAACACGAGTCCTGAGAAGTTGACCGGGCTTCCATGGCTGAGATGACCGCCATGGCTAAGGTCCATTCCCATAAATTTATCGCCAGGCTGCAGACAAGCCATGAAGACTGCCATATTTGCCTGGGCACCTGAGTGTGGCTGCACATTTACCCATTCGGCATCGAAAAGCTTCTTTGCTCGTTCGATTGCTACATTCTCAGCCTCATCTACAATCTGGCAACCACCGTAATAGCGCTTGCCGGGATATCCTTCTGCGTATTTATTTGTCAAGCAGCTTCCCATTGCGCGCATCACTTCATCACTGACGAAGTTCTCGCTTGCAATAAGCTCGATACCGCGACGCTGACGAAGATGCTCGCGGTCGATGATATCAAATATTTCGTTATCTCTCTTCATAATTTGATGTTAATTCATAATGCATAATTCATAATGCATAATAAAGTTTCTCAGTGA
>CAMWQY010000220.1 GCA_947176355.1 uncultured Porphyromonadaceae bacterium | reverse complement strand
GGAAGAAGGTCCTGATGTTCGGATCCAATTCCTATATGGGACTCACCAACCACCCTAAGGTAATCGAAGCTGCTGTTGAGGCTACCAAGAAATATGGAACCGGAATGGCCGGAAGCCCATTTCTTAATGGTACGCTTGACATCCACAAGGAACTTGAAGCTCGAATTGCCGATTATGTTGGTAAGGAAGATGCCATTGTATATTCAACAGGATTTGGCACCAATCTCGGTGTGGTAAGCACCTTGACTGGACGTGAAGACTACGTAATATGTGACGAACAAGACCATGCGTCAATAGTAGAGGGCAGGAGGCTTTCATTCTCTCAGCCGCTTAAATACAAGCACAACGACATGGAGTCGCTCGAAAACGTACTCAAAAAATGTAAGCCGGATAGCATCAAGCTTATTGTCACCGACAGTGTTTTCTCTATGGAAGGAGACGTAGCCAAGCTTCCGGAGATGGTAGACTTAGCAAAAAAATATGATGCCAGCCTGATGGTGGACGAAGCTCATGGTATCGGAGTATTTGGAGAAGGCGGAAGAGGTGTTGTCAACCACTTCGGACTGACAAACGATGTTGACCTAATCATGGGTACATTCTCAAAGTCATTTGCATCTTTAGGTGGATTTATTGCAACGGATAAGGAAATCACAAATTTCCTTCGTCACCATTCAAGAAGCTACATTTTTACAGCTTCAATCACTCCGGCTTCTACAGCGGCAGCTCTTGCAGCCATGGACATTATGCTTAACGAACCGGAGCGTCAACAACATCTTTGGGACATCACTAACTATGCTCTCGAAAACTTCAGAGCTATGGGTTGCGAGATCGGCCACACCTCCACTCCTATTATACCTCTTTTCATTCGCGATGACTATAAGACATTTAAAGTCACTCGAGATTTGCTTGACGAAGGCGTATTCGTAAATCCGGTTGTCTCCCCGGCTGTTGCTCCACAAGATACACTTATACGCTATTCTTTGATGGCAACTCATACCAAAGATCAAGTGACACGTTCGCTTGAAGCAATTCAAAAGGTATTCAAAAAGCACGAAATCATAAAGTGAGAGCACTTGAATTCCAAGTTCAACATACCTGCCCCGGCACTTCAGCCAGGGCAGGCTTAATTACTACCGCCCACGGCAAGATTGAGACTCCCATATTCATGCCTGTAGGGACTGTCGGCAGTGTAAAAGCCGTACATCAACATGAACTTCGAGATGACATTAAGGCTCAGATAATCCTCGGAAACACTTATCATCTTTATCTGCGTCCGGGATTGGAGATACTTCGTCAAGCCGGCGGTCTGCACAAATTCAACGGTTGGGAACTCCCTATCCTTACTGATTCCGGTGGTTTTCAGGTATTTTCATTATCCGGAAACAGAAAACTGACTGAAGAAGGCGCTCATTTTCGTAGCCACATAGACGGCAGCAAACATCTTTTTACCCCCGAAGGGGTAGTCGACATCCAGCGTATAATAGGAGCCGACATCATGATGGCGCTTGATGAATGTCCTCCGGGAGACTCAGATTATGAATATGCAAAGAAATCCCTTGGACTTACCACCCGGTGGCTTAAACGGGGATGGCAAAGATACAATGAAACAGAGGGTCTATATGGCTACCGCCAGACTTTTTTCCCTATTGTCCAAGGATGTGTGTATCCCGAACTTCGAAGAGAATCTTCTAAAATCGTAGCAGATTTGGGAGCCGACGGAAATGCCATCGGCGGCCTTGCTGTCGGCGAACCCACAGAAAAGATGTATGAGATGATTGAAATTGTCAACGACATCCTTCCTGCCGACCGCCCCAGATATCTTATGGGCGTCGGGACACCTGCCAATATTTTGGAAGCAATCGATAGAGGTGTAGACATGATGGATTGCGTGATGCCAACAAGAAACGGAAGAAACGGAATGCTTTTCACCCGCAATGGCATAATGAACATGCGCAATAAGAAATGGGCGGATGATTTCTCACCTCTTGATCCCGGGGGAGCTACATACGTAGATGAAGCGTACTCAAAAGCATACGTGCGACATCTTTTCATTGCCAACGAACTGCTCGCCATGCAGATTGCAAGCATCCACAACCTCGGATTCTATCTCTGGCTTGTCGGAGAAGCAAGACGACATATTATGATTGGAGATTTCCCTACATGGAAACGAGATATGATCGAAAAGGTGACAAGCAGAATGTGATGACTTTCGAATTTCGAATGTTGAATGTAGAATTTCTTTAGGAATGACAGAAGATTCAAGTAATAATCTTGACAATAGACAAATAGATCAAGATGAAATCATCCTCAATGAGGATATTTCTGAAATTGTGCCAGAGATAAACGCAACGTCTGACACCGACTTGATTGTGCCTATAGATACTTCCGACATACCTGAGAAAAAAAACAAGAAGAAGAAACGCAGAGTATTCAAATTCTCCAATCCACTGACCATCATCGACAGATACATTCTCGGGAAATTTTTAGGAACATACTTTCTTGCCACATTGCTCATGCTTCTTGTCATAGCAATGTTTGACACCACGGAAAAGCTCGACGCTTTTCTTGTAGCTCCTCTAAAAGAAACACTTTTCGACTATTTTGCTTCTTTCCTTCCATATTTTGCCAATCAGCTCTCCCCTCTTTTTGTCTTCATTTCGGTGATTTTCTTCACTACAAAACTTGCTGACAACTCCGAAATCATAGCGATGCTCTCAAGCGGAATCACTTTCCGCCGGCTTTTACGCCCATATATGATAGGAGCCGCTATCCTTGCCGCCTTGACTTTCGCACTCTCAAATTATATTATCCCGCCTACCAACGTCAACAGGATTGCATATACTAATAAGTATGTAAAAAACAGAGCTGTAGAATACGGAACTAACATCCAGCTTATGGTGCGCCCCGGAGAAGTGGCTTATTTTGGAAGATTCGATAATACTACAAAAAATGGCTATCGCTTTTCCTTGGATAAATTCAACGACAAGGAAATTATCTCGCGTCTTACAGCAAGTTCGGTTGAGTATGACACGACTCGCCAGTATCACTGGAAACTAAAAGACTTTATGGTCAGGGATTTCGACGGGATGAATGAAAAGATACGTAAAGGAACGTCGCTTGATACGATTATACCCATCGAACCAAAAGACTTCCTCATTTCAGTCAACGATCAAGAGACATTGACCACACCGCAACTCGCGGAATACATCAGAAAGCAGAAAATGCGAGGAGTGGCAAATATCAAAAATTTTGAGATAGAAAAGGAAAAAAGATTAGCAGAGACAGCAGCCGCTTTCATATTGACACTCATAGGCATGTCGCTTTCTTCCAAGAAAATCAAAGGAGGAATGGGGCTTAATATTGGAATTGGACTTGCTCTGAGCTTCAGCTATATCCTTTTCAGTACCATCACATCATCTTTTGCCATAAATGGATATACTTCTCCTGCAGTTGCAATGCAGATTCCCAATATAGTATATCTCATCATTGGCATCGTTCTCTACCGCAGAGCCTCAAAATTCTGACAAAAAAACCTCTTTTCATTTTGAAGATACAGATTATTTTTGTAATTTTGCAAAAAAGGTTTTTCATAACCCAAAAGTTTAATATTCAGTAGACGGCTTTAGCCGCCGACACAAAATACAAGAAGTGTTGTGATGACAAATAAGGATTTCGATTTCAGCGACATAGCTCCGCATGACGACTCAGTCTTCCGCACAATCCTGGATAAGCTTATACAAGATCCGGGCTTTCTTCACGCCATCTCATACGTGATGCCCCAAGAAGATATACCGGCACTCATAGAGGAACTTAAGACCACAAACAATCGTCATGATTTCCAGCATAGGATAATGTTTCCTTTCCTGGAAATGCTTGCAAAGACGACTACGTCGGGAATCACTCTTGGAGGTGCAAAATATTTCAACCCGGCTCTCAACTATACATTCATTACCAATCATAGGGACATAGTGCTTGACGCATCTTTCCTCAACCTGACTTTCCTTCGGAGAGGATGGCCAACGTCGGAAGTAGCGATCGGAAATAATCTTCTCGTCTTTGATTGGATTTCTGATCTTGTAAGGCTCAACAACAGCTTCATCGTAAAGAGGAACACCGGTCTGCGAGAAGGTCTTGAAGCCGCAAAAAAACTCTCTGCATACATTCACTATGCAATCATGGAGAAACATGAGTCTGTATGGATTGCTCAGAGAGAAGGTAGGGCTAAAGATTCAAGCGACCACACTCAGGAAGCACTCGTCAAGATGCTTTCGATGGGCGGTGACGGGACGTTTATGAATAAGATCAAGGAAATCAACCTTATGCCTGTATCCATCAGTTATGAATACGACCCCAATGACTTCCTTAAAGTCAAGGAATTCCTATTAAGGAGAAGGAATCCCGACTTTAAGAAATCTCAAAAAGATGATCTTTTCTCTATGGAAATCGGTCTTCTTAAATTTAAAGGGAAAGTGCATTTTCAACTTACCCCCCGCATTAATGTCCGCATAGATGAAATCGGTGAATTCAAGGATACTAATAAAGCAGCCAAATATGTCTGTGCACTTATAGACTCTGCCATACATAGAGGATATGAGATTTTCCCTATTAATTATGTAGCTTACGACACCTTGCACAGCACTGACAGATTTGCTCACAAATATACCGAAGAGGAGAAAAAAGAATATCTTGACTACTTCGACTCTCAGCTTACAAAAATTGATGTAGATGATATCACTGAAGAGGAACACTCCTTCATTCGTGAGATGATTCTCATCATGTATGCCAACCCACTCAAAAACAAACTAAAATCAATATTGGGAGGATTTGAGTAATGAGATTGCCTTTACCTGTAATTATTATACTTTTTGC
>CAMWQY010000219.1 GCA_947176355.1 uncultured Porphyromonadaceae bacterium | reverse complement strand
ACCGTGAACTCAAGAAAAAACATGATGCTTCAGAAGCAGACTATAAAAAACTTTCTGAACTACAACAGGCGGCTCGAGCTAAAGACAATGAAATAGTCAAGAAATACGATGCAAAGTTTGAATCCATTCTTTCTGCCAAACAAATTTACACCATGCATCAGGCTGAAGAGAAATTCTTCGAAAAGATGAAGGAGATGCGTAAGAAAAATCACGGTGACAAACGTAATCACGATAATAAGGGACCAAAGGCATCCGGAAAGAAACATAAGGACCACAATGATGGTCCTGAAGCTCCAGGGGTTTGCCCTACTATTCCATTAGAACTTTGAAATCTTTAATTATGACAAAACATATATTTTCTTTGCGTGCAGTTGCCTCACTGGCAACTGCCGTGCTTTTTGGAGGTTTGCTTTTTTCAGCGACCGCTGCCAAGAAAAATTCAAATAAAACAATGACAACTCCTGACTTTGCTTTTCCTAAGACAGTGGAGAAAAATGCCTCTGCCAATCTTGACAAGGCTATCGCACACGGCGATTGGCCCTCTGCAGTTGAGTCATTGATCCAATCTGTGACCGCCAAGAACATGGTCAGTCATAGCAATGCTGACAATGGCATTGCTAAAATTGACAGTGTCGCTGCTATTGCCCCGGAAGTATGGCGACCGGCATTTTTGCTTATAAAAGCGGAAATCTATAATTCCATCTACAATTCTATAAGATGGAAAGCGGATCGACGTGAGATTCCTTCTGATTCAACATCATCTAATCCATACGAATGGAGCCGCGATCTCTTTGCCCTCAAGACTTTTGAGATATGTAAGACTGCATTAGATACTCCTCTGCCAGCCAATCTTTCTCTCCAAGATTGGGGTAAATTCCTTGAAAATGCTTCTGAAGGATATGCCCAAGGTATGACTGTGGAAGAATACGTTTGCAATCAATGTTTTCAAGATCTCAATGTATTCGCTGATATATCTCAAGATATTATCCCATTCTTTTCCAATAAGGCTGAAGCTGTAACTCCTACACAGAAATGTGCCGAACTTCGCGACAAGGCAATCGATCGCCTTATTGAATCTGCATATTCCGGCAAAAGAATGATGATTCTCGCCAAAGCTCTTTCTGATAAGGCTAACACACTCTCACACAGTGCGAGAATGACATATCTTGTATCTGCTCTCGAAAAAGTCAAGGGATCTGAGGGAGAACAGCTGATTCTATCCGAGATGCGAGATTACATTTCTGAAGACCCGGTCCCCGGAATTGAATCTCCTTTTCCTTACACTACAAAGGAATATATCGAATTGTTGAGAAAATCCCTTGCTCAATTTCCAAATGGAATATATGCCAATAATCTCAGAAACATCATCAACGATCTAACTCGTCCATTCTCCGAGATTAGGTTCAAATCCCAATACCTGTCATCTGAAGATATTGAAATGGATGTCCGACTTGCCAATTGCTCCGAATCATGGGTCCTTGTCTACGACTATTCTCCATATATAAATGCCGAACGATCGCCCAAGACACGTGAAGTTGCAGCTAAATGCCGCCTCGTCAAGGCTTCAAAAGTAAAAGCAACCGGAGAAATTCCTTTTTCAGCACAAGACAAAGCATTTATTGGTACTCTTCCTAAAGGCTCATACGTTGTGATTCCAAGTGCATCACCAGATAGCAAAGGGATTTATAGCACCATACTTAACGATACATGGCGCCAACCTTTCTCTGTTAGTGACATTAGTGTCATGACCCTTCAAGGTCCGGATGCTTCATCCCGCGTGTTTGTGGTGGACGGCGCTAATGGAAAACCAATAGAAGGTGCAAAAGTGAAGGTCTTTACAAAAAAGAACTACTCTTCTCCCCGAATATTGACAAATACCTTGACCACTGATAAAGAAGGCAGTGTGACCGTAAAGGCAGAACGTTTTGATATCGAAGCTACTTTCAACGGTTCTAAATGGAGTTCCGGTTCACAATATTTCAATTCTACCTTCCGTAAGGACACTACTGTACGCAATTATGCACAAATTCTGACTGACCGGGCAATCTTCCATCCCGGTGATAGCATATCTGCTGCCGTAATAGCTTATAGCGCACAAAATTTCAACACATGGCTTGATAAAGAAAAGCAACTGAAAGTTGAACTTCGGGATGCGAATTACAAGGTCGTTACTGTAGACTCTATTGTAACCGATGGCTTCGGACGTGGTACTGTTGATTTTGAGATTCCGACTCAAGGGCTTCTCGGAAACTGGCAACTGATTGCTTACGATGAAAATGACCATCGTATTGGCTATGCATCTTTCCAGGTAGCTGACTATGTAGCTCCTACTTTCTTTATCACGACTGAACACTCGGATGAAGATGTCACACCGGGAGATGTGATTCGTCTCAAAGGTCAGGTGTTGACTTACTCCGGCATGCCGGTTTCCGGAGCTTCCGTAAAATATAATGTGAATTATCAGACTCCGATGAGATGGTTCTCATATAGTTCGGCTTCGTATGATTCTTCAGTCACTGCGGATGCCGATGGCAAATATGAGATCGAACTCCCGACTGCCAATCTGAAAGGCACACAGTTTGAACGAGGTATATTCATAGTAAATCTATCTGCCACGTCTCCTGCCGGAGAGACTCAATCCGGTCCCACCGAAAGGTTTGCTATTGGCAAGGAGTATCACATCCAATCTTCATTCTCCGACCTGAAGTTTGATATTTCTGACAGTATCCCGGATATGATCTACTATGTAAAGGATATGTTGGGCAGTAATGTCAAGAAGGAACTATCTTATAAAGTAATAAATACTACTTCCAAAGCAACGGTGGCTGAAGGAAGCTTTATGTCGCCTATCCTATCTCTACCAAAGAAAAAATATCCTTCTGCTCTCTATACTGTCAAGGTGTGGATGAAGGAAGATACAACTGTCCAAGCAGGGACCCCCATCACTTTCTGGCGCAAATCAGATAAGACAGCTCCGGAAGGCACTCATCTATGGATACCGGTAATGAGCGTAACCGCTGAAACAGGACAAAAACGAGTTGATGTGACTGTGGGCAGTGGAATTTCTGATCGCTGGATTCCGGCAGTGATTTCTGCAAACGGTGAGATTTTGGACATGCAATGGTTGCATATAGAAAAAGATAATCTTTCAGTCCCTGTAAAGGTCCCGACAGGCGACCAAAACTATACCCTAAATCTCACTTATCTTTCGAATCTGAATCTCGAGATGGCCAATGTGTCGATATATCCGGCTTCGGCTAAAGATAAATTGAGTGTTGCTACCGAGTCATTCCGCGACAAGATCTCAGCCGGCGATAAAGAAAAATGGTCGTTCAGATTCTACCGTCCCTCGGGTAAAGTTTCGGATATTCCGGCTATGGCTGTCATGACTGATGCCGCTTTGAATGCCATTACTCCATTCTCTTGGAGTTTCAACCCAAATAGTAATGGACATTCTACTTTCTATCGGATGCGCGGTGACTATAATGATCTGAGAAACTATAATTATTCCCTTAAGGATTCTAAATACCTGAGATATTCGTCGTTCTATTTCCCTCATATCAACGATTACGGGCAAAGCTGGGGACTAAATGGATATAGATATGGTGACGGTGTCGCTTATGTAACCGGAGTTGTGAATGAAATGGCAGTAATGCGCTCCGCAGCCCCGACATCCATGAAGTTGATGGCTAAACAAGAAGCTCCAATTGCAAACGAACAGGTAGCTATGGCAGATCTCGCAATGGATGATGCTGTAGAAGCTGAAGGTGTAGAAGAGGAGGCTCAAGAATCTATTATGATCCGAGGTAATGGCGATGCCGGCGCTTCGGAATCAAATGACACCCCTGAACTTAGAGAGACTGAATATCCTTTGGCTTTCTTCTTACCCTATCTTGTCTCCGACAAGGAAGGTGTTGTCAACATCGACTTTACTGTCCCTAACTTTAACACCACATGGGCCTTCCAACTTTTGGGATACGACAATTCGCTTCAAGTTGCCAAGACCTCACTTGAGGCTGTTGCTTCTAAACCTATTATGGTATCCACTCACGCTCCTCGATTTGTGCGCACAGGAGATGTCATCGAGTTGACTGCAACCGTATTCAATAATTCAGACGCACCTCGCTCTCCAAAATGCCACATCGAACTTGTTGACCTCATCTCAGGCAAGACCATCGAAGCAAAAGATTTCAAGCTTAACGAGATTAAAATTGCTGAAAACGCTCCTATCTCTATGCTATGGAGTGTGCCATCCGATGTGTCTTCCGTGGGGTTCAGAGCATACGCAGAAGCTGACGGTCATCGCGACGGCGAACAGGCTCTTCTTCCTGTGCTTCCGGCTTCTTCCCCTGTTGTTGAGTCCACTCCTTTCTGGATTGCTCCTGACAATGGAGAAATTGAGCTTAATCTTCCCAAGTTTAAAGACACAGACCAAGTGACTCTCCAATATTGCGACAATCCCGCATGGTATTGCCTTACGGCTTTACCCGACATTGTAGTGCCTGACTCCAAAAGCGTAACTGCAAAGATGAAAGCTCTCTATGGAAATACGATTGCCTACAATCTTATTTCTTCCAATGCCAATTTGAAGAAAGGTCTTGAAATTCTCCTATCTGACCAAAATTCTCAAATCTCCGCTCTGAAGAGTAATCTCGAAAAAGATGGAAATTTGAAGATCACTCAACTCAACAATACTCCGTGGGTTAACAATGCTGAGTCTGAGACTCTTCGTATGAGTCGTCTCGGTTCCCTGCTAAATGATGAGGAAGCTCAAAAAGCTATCAATCAGATAATAAATGATATGCGTTCTCTTCAAGACCGCAGCGGTGGTTGGAGCTGGTGTCCTGAAATGCAACCATCCCCATATATCACCCGCGATG
>CAMWQY010000218.1 GCA_947176355.1 uncultured Porphyromonadaceae bacterium | reverse complement strand
GCTTGCGAAGTGGGGATGGCCCGTGATCATCAAGCAGATGGAAGGGCGTGCTGACACTATCGACAAAGGTGTAGAATACGCACGCGAAGCCAAGCAGCAGCTTGACAACGCTAAGGAATCCGCACAGCAGGTCATAGGTGAAGCTCAGGCGAAACAAGCTGAAATGCTTCGTGAGGCTGCTAAAATGAAAAGCCAAATCATAGAGGAAGCAAAGAAAGAAGCTTCCGAAGAGGCTCGTAAGGTGATGGAGCAGGCTAAAGTCTCTATCGAGCAGTCACGTAAAGAAGCAGAACTCCAGTTCAGAAATGAAGTAAGCAAGTTCTCTATCAACATCGCAGAGAAGATGGTACGCAACCAGCTCAAAAACGATGAAGAGCAGCAGAAACTTGTGGATAAGATGTTGGACGAAATAGAGAAGAACTGAGGCAATGAACGAGGGACTTATACCCCAGCGCTATGCTAAAGCGCTCTACAAACTCTCCGTCGAAAGAGGTAATTCCGATAAGGTTTACCTTGAGATGAAGACAGTGGCTAATTCGTTTGCACAAAATCCCGGTCTTCAAAAGGTGCTTTCCAATCCCTACGTGAAGCGTGAGGACAAGGCAAAACTCCTTCTTAGTGCTGCCGGAGACTTGGTGGAAGACGACTATCGTTCATTTGTCGAGCTCATTCTTGACAGGAAAAGGGCTTCATTCGCCCATCTTATGGCTCTTGCATATTGCGACATATATAGAAAAGAGCACAAGATAGCACGCGTCAAGATCATCACAGCCTCTCAACTGAGCGACGAGATGATGCAAAAGCTTCGTGATGTAGTGACAAAGGCTTATCCCGGAATGACTCTCGAATTCTCTTACGATGTGGATCCCGATCTCATTGGAGGTTTCATAATTGACGTTGATGGTCAACGCCTCGACGCTTCGATCAGCAATGAGATTGAACAATTACGTTTAAAACTTTTAAGAAGCAATTAACAATGCTTAACCCAAGCGAAATTTCAGATATTCTAAAGCAACAACTCGAGAACGTTAACTCTCAGGTCAAGTTTGAAGAGACCGGAACCGTGCTGAGCGTCGGCGACGGCGTAGCGCATGTCTACGGTCTTGAGAATGTGGAAGCCAGCGAGCTCGTTGTCTTTGAAAACGGCTCTACCGGTGTCGCACTCAACCTTGAGGAGAGCAACGTAGGTGTTGTGCTTCTCGACGATGTCAATGCAGTGACAGAAAACATGACAGTTCGCCGCACGGGTGAGATTGCCTCTATTCCGGTCGGCGAAGGTCTCTTCGGTCGCGTAATCAACATTCTCGGCGAACCGATTGACGGCAACGGCCCAATAGAGGGCGAGTTGCTTCGTATGCCCCTCGAGAGAAAGGCTCCCGGTGTTATCTTCCGTCAGCCTGTAAAGCAACCTCTCCAGACCGGTCTTAAGGCTGTCGACTCAATGATTCCAATCGGCCGCGGTCAGCGCGAGCTGATCATTGGCGACCGTCAGATCGGTAAGACTGCAATTGCTATCGACACCATTATCAACCAGCGTCAAAACTATCTCGACGGCAAACCGGTATATTGTATCTATGTGGCAATCGGGCAGAAAGCGTCTACTGTGGCTTCTATCGTGCAGACTCTCAAAAAGCATGGTGCTATGGACTACACCGTAGTAGTCTCAGCCACTGCATCAGATTCTGCTGCCATGCGCTATTTTGCTCCCTTTGCCGGGGTAGCCATCGGCGAGTATATACGCGACACCGGCCGCGATGCTCTTATCGTATATGACGATCTTTCAAAGCAGGCTGTAGCTTATCGTGAGATATCCCTTATCCTCAAGCGTCCTTCAGGACGTGAGGCATATCCCGGTGATATCTTCTACCTACACTCCCGTCTTCTTGAACGTGCAGCTAAGATCATCGACAATCAGCAAGTGGCTTCAAATATGAACGACCTTCCTGAGGTGCTTAAGCCAATCGTCAAGGGAGGAGGTTCGCTGACAGCTCTTCCGATCATCGAAACCCAAGCAGGCGACGTCTCAGCTTATATCCCGACCAACGTGATTTCTATCACCGACGGACAGATCTTCCTTGAGACAGCACTCTTCAATCAGGGTATTCGCCCCGCAGTCAATGTAGGTATATCTGTATCCCGAGTTGGTGGTAACGCTCAGATCAAGCCGATGAAGAAGGTGGCAGGTACTCTCAAGATTGCTCAAGCACAATATCGCGAGCTCGAATCTTTCACCAAATTTGGTGGCGATATCGATCCCGTTACAGCAAAGGTAATCGATACCGGACGAAAAAACCAGCAGCTTCTCATCCAGCCACAGTATCAGCCTTGGCCTGTAGAAAACCAAGTCGCTGTGATTTATTGTGGAGTAAACGGTCTGTTGGAGAATGTACCTCTTGATAAAGTGCATGAGTTTGAATCTCTTTTCATCCAACTCCTGGAAGCTAAATATCGTAAGGAAGTGCTCGATGAAATCAAAGCAGGCAACCTTTCAGACGATGTTCAAGCGAAACTTCGCGAATGTGCTACAGAAATAAGCGCTCGCTACAAATCATAAACTCATAGGTATGCGCCGTCTGAACCCGACGCATACCACCAATAGCATTAAAAACCATAAACCTTAAGTTGAGCAAAGCGAAACTTAAATATTAAAACGACATGGCAACCCTAAGGGAACTAAAGACACGAATCGGCTCTGTAGCATCAAGCGAAAAGATCACTGGCGCTATGAAGATGATTTCTTCTGCCAAGGTGCATAAGTTTGAGGCGTCTCTCAAGCAATTAGTGCCTTATCGCAGCAAGATCAAGGCCATTATGGCACACATCATGCAGTCAGGCTCCGACTTCAGCAGCCCGCTGATCGAAAGCCGCCACGAGGTTAATAAGATTGCTTTTGTAGTCTTCGGAAGCGACGACGGCCTTTGCGGTGCATACAATATAAATATTTTCAAAGCTGCTCTCGGAGAGCTCAAGGCACTTCAGGCTAAATATGGTCCGTCAGTAAATATAGACATCTACCCTATCGGTCAGAAAATGGCAAAAGCAGTCAACAAGATAGCCGGACCGCATATTCGTGTGGTCAGAATGGAAGGTGTCGACTCTAAGATGGAGGCTGACAAAGTCAATGAGTTCACACATAGCCTAAGAGACAAGTTTTCTTCCGGCGAATATGACCTCGTATGCGTAGAATATATGAAGTTCTACTCTATGAGTCGTCAACGACCGCTTCTGGAGACAATCTTCCCAATTTCAGGCCAGACTCTCCTCGAAGGAGCTGACAACGAAGTTTCAACCGGTCTATGCATTTTCGAACCTGATGCCAATAGCATTTTCAATGCCGTGCTTCCTATGTTTGTGCTCTCCACCATGCAGGAAATCACCATCGAGAACAAAGCATCTGAACAAGCCGCACGAGTTATGGCAATGCAAAGTGCCAACGACAATGCAAAGAAACTCCTCGAAGGTCTGCAGCTTGAGTATAATAAACTGCGTCAAGAAGGTATCACCACCGAACTTCTCGATATACTCGGCGGCCAAGTGGAACGCTAATATAAGCATTTATCGAAATAAACTATTAAACGCTTAAACAATTAAACAACTATTATATGAGTAGTATTAAGGAATATTTTTCGTCGGTAGGACAAGGCATCGTGAGTCTGGCGAAGGGTATGGCCGTGACAGGAAAGGAGCTTGTGACTCCCAAGATTACGGAACAATATCCCGAAAACCGTAAGACTCTAAAGATAGCCGACCGTTTCCGTGCGGAACTTACACTGATCGGCGATGACGCTACCCCGGCTTACAATAAGTGTATTGCCTGCGGCATCTGCCAGATGAACTGCCCAAACAGCTCCATCGAACTCAAGACGAGATTCGTTGAGCTCCCGGATGGCAAAAAGAAGAAAGTGCTCGACAAGTATTACTACGACCTCGGAAGCTGCACATTCTGCATGCTTTGCGTGACTACTTGTCCGCAAGATGCTCTTGAATTCTCTAATGAATTCGAACAGGCAGTCTTCACTCGCGACAAACTCGTCAAGGTACTAAACGCACATTCTGAGCTGACTGATGCACAGGTGATCGCAGAGGCTTCCAAGCCGAAACCAAAACCAGCCATGGATCCGGAGCAACTCGCGAAAATCAAAGCTGAAGCTCTCGCAAAGGCCGCCGCCAAGAAAGCTGCCCAGGAAGCTGCAAAAAACGCAGAGACCCCAACTCCCGAGACTTCACAATCTTGACATTTGACATCCATACAACTTGACAACTCGAAAACTAAAATAACAACATGGATTCAGTAGGAAACATAGTACTCTACTTCGTAGTCGCCATTGTAATGGTGATTTCAGCCTTTATGGCTGTCACTACGACCAAAATCCTCCGTGCTGCTACTTATCTGCTTTTCTCACTAATTGGAACCGCCATATTCTATTTCCAGATGGGATATCAGTTCCTTGGTGCCGTTCAGATTGCAGTTTATGCCGGAGGTATTATGGTGCTGTTTGTGTTTGCAATCATTCTTACCCATAAGCCTAACGACAAGACCGCTCCATTAGCGGCTCATCGTCAGATTGTAGGAATATCGGCATCTGTGATTGGTGCAGTCCTTTTGATTTTGGCTCTTTTCAAGATGCCACTCGTAAAAGGAGTGTCCCTATCTCAGGCAATAGCTTATGGCGGACCTCAAATCACAATGCACGACATAGGCACTGCTCTTGTGGGTTCAGAAAAATTCCAGTATCTTCTTCCTTTCGAGGCTATAAGCTTGCTGCTGCTTGCTTGCATCATCGGAGGAGTTGTAATCGCTCGTAAAAAATAATCCCGAAAAAGTTTTATATTATGGATATAAGCATTTTATGGTATTTAGTGCCGAGCATTCTACTCTTCATTTGTGGT
>CAMWQY010000217.1 GCA_947176355.1 uncultured Porphyromonadaceae bacterium | reverse complement strand
TTTTCATGCAGACAAGCCGGAGGCGATCGCTTGCCGTCGGCATCCGCCTCCGTAATTTTGTGGCGAAAAACTCACGGACGCGGATAGCCTGCGATTCAAGGGGACAATCAGAAAAGACATGCCCCGGCTCTCACGAGTCAGGACAGTCACGTTTTAGATAGCAATGAGAAAAGCTGTCTTATTATTATGGCAGTAAGAAAAGCAGTAAGTTAGATGATCGAGTAGTCAGGTTCAAGTATGTTCCTGATTTTTGTCAGTGCATTTCCCGGCATAAGCCTTTCGACAGTGGCAAGTTTCATCTTCAACTCAGGCAATAGCTTAACACCGGGAAGAATAACCGCATGGTTGGCGATATGATCTTCTGTCTCCGTCAAGCCTTTCCGGAGTTTCATCGACTTCGTTTTCGGCATCAGAAATCCTGTGAATTTTCGGAGAGAGGTCACGGCACATCGTCCATCGGAGGTTATCCAGTGACGGCATACCTCACGCGCCGAAGCATCCTTCAGTCGGTTTATAGCAGAGTATCGCAGAATCACCTCGTAAGTCCGCATGAACTGTATTCCATCGACCACTTCAAGAGAGGCAAAGTATCGTGACATCATACGCTTGGATTCAAGCCAGTCCTGTTCCTCGATAATCTCCACGGTGCGTCCGCAGTCTACACACTTGACGTATCTATCCTTTCCGGCATACACCATAGTGTTGCCGCAACAGAAACATACCGTCACCATATTATTCTGCCTTATGGCGATGTGAGGACGCGCATTGTCGATTACCCACACGGCTACCTCCTTTTCCTGTTGAGCGAGAGTTGTGTCAAGACGCTTTACCGTCTCCTGAAGTGGTGTCCTTTTCATATACGGATCAGTGAGCGAGGTTTGGATTTGAAGCCTCCAGCGACAGCTTGCGGAAGCGTTTGAGTAACGGTTCGAGATCGAGCGAGGCACGACGGGCACGGAGTCCGGCAGACTTGTTGCCCTTATCGAGCTGAGACTTGGCATTTTCACGGAATGTCTCCATCTGTGCGGAGATTTCTTCTAAAAGTTCTTTCATTAAAGTCAGTGGTTGAATGGTTTATAAAAGAGGGATTTCAAAAGACTTGATAACACAGTCAGCGTTCTTGTCAAGTATGAACCAGTATTCGGAATGATACGGCTTGCCGTCGGCAGTCTTAGCCTCATACTCGACCTTGACTTTCCAACCGGTGAATGGCTTTGGCTTATCGCTATTGTCAGGGCCCAGACCGGTAAGACTTCTCAGTGCAGACATGGCAGACATCTGACGTTCCATAAGCCCTGCAAGCTCAACATCATTGAAGTCAATATTCTCCATATTGTCCGTCTGTTCCATGACACGCGAGCTTATCTTCATCATCGAGGTTGCGATTGCAACACGCTCGTCAAGTGTGATATACTCACGTCCGAAAACAGAGTCAGCATCGCTGAACGCCTTTATCTCCACGGTCTCGGGGCAGTCGACACACGCCATAAGTGACTTTTCCGCTACGAGTCTTGCACGTTCCTTGGTATTATTGGAACTACAGGCGAAGAAAAAGATGCTGCCCCATATCAGCACCCCGCTTATCAGCAGGATTGCAAGTTTCATTCCCGGCTTCATATCTTCACGACCTGTAGTTTATCGGGAGAGAGGCCGATCTTCTTGGAGAACTTGAAACCGTCCTCACGGAACATATCAACGGCTTCGGCAGTCTGACCGTCATTGCAAATCTGACGGACTTCATCAAGCGTTAGCAGATGTCCGCCGATATTACGCCAGATAACGAAAGCACAGGGATTTGCCTGATCCTTGTAGTTGGAACAGTTGAAAGCCTTGGTTCCTATTCTGATGTCTCCGCCACAACGAGGACACTTGCCAACTACGGCATTCATGTCAAGCGACCCATCCTGTTTCAGGGATAAAACCGTCGGGAAGGTTTTCCACTCTTTTGTTGCAAAGCCGTCAAGCATGATTTCACGCTTTTCAAGAAGTGTGGAGATTTCTTCATCGGTCATCTTTCGATTGCCGATCACACCGTTGATGAAGAGTCCGCACTTAGCTTCTTCACCGGTATTGTTCTCACAGCGGTATCCCTTGCAGGTCTTTACCACGTTGCCGCCACACAGAGGACAACGGCCAATGATTTTCTTTTCATTTTCCATTATTGATGTAAGTTTATGTAAGTTATTTTCAGTAATATTTGATGTTGTTCCAGTCGCTTACCAGACCATTCACTATATTTTTACCAGCCATTATCGAGGCCCAGCCTTCCGGATCAAGCGAGAACCAAAGGTCATTCCAAGAGAGCGTCCTTACCTGCCATGCGAGAATGAACAGGTCGGTGTTTATCCTCTCCAGACGTGTTACCACCTCATTGGCAACATAGTAGCGTTCAGCAGAATCAAGAAGATTCACCTTGTGCTTCTCCGTATTTCCCTCGGCATTGGTGACATTGTAGCTTCCCGAGGTCACGAGCTGCTGCATGAACGGGTAGAGAGCCGCCATTTGAGTGGCTGCGTCCGTAATCTCATCAGAAACAAGAGCCGCAATCGCAGTTCCTTTCAGATTACCCTTGACAGAGTTCTTCAGCAGAGTTGTATTCTTGGGGATCTCCGTTGTCACAAGTTCAGCGGCACGCTTAATCTGATATAGATTCTGCATGGCTCCCTGGGCATTGGAAAGATACTCCAGCATCTTGTTCTCGACATTATGCACCCTATCAAGTGCAAGAGTCACGGCAGTCTCGGCGGCAATGATCTTTTCCTGAGTGGTCTTGCGCTTCTTATGCACACTCTTTAGTTCCTCCGTCTGTAGAATCACCGCAGCTGTCAGAGTCGGGTCAGTCTGCTGAGCCTGAACTATCATACAATTTGAAGATAGCATGAAACCTGTGATAAGGCTATATATGGCTCTGTTGCAAATTGGTGTTTTCATAAATTGTTAGGTATTTGAGGACTGGGATGCCTCATGTTTACTATCTGAGTCTGAATCTATATTTCCAGCCGGTATAGTTTTTCCCTCCCACTCAGCCATTTTATCACATATTTCATCAGGAATGATGTGCAAGTTCTCATTAACATAGGTATCTGCGCAATCATTAAGTGCTTCAGACAATTCTTCGAGAAATGATGGCAAATCAAAGATCCTATCTTGAGTACTAAGTACTTCTTCTATTTTAAGACAAAACTGGTTCTGCGCACATTCTTCTGCCTTTTCGCCAAATCCATGCTCAGTCTTTTCCAAGAAAATCTGTGCGAATGGATTGAATGGCTCTATATCAAGCGTTGTCTTAATAAGAAAGCCTATTTTAGTGTTTGCCGGATTTCCAATGTAGATAGTTATTGACAGTGGATCATTCTCATAGAAAAAATCGAAAATGATGCCGTATGGAAGAGTTAGGTAGGTGGTCATACCATTCTCGTCAATATGTTTTACCACCAAACTTTTTTCAATCATGTTGTCTTACTTTTGTTGAATAATATGAGTTAGCGGATTTTTATAGCTTCATTGAGGAATTTCGCCTTTCCGTAAGCTTATTATCACGATCACCTTTGTTGGGTGCCAGAGATATTTCCATTGGCTTATTCATAAGACAGTCGTTCCAGTCTTTGAAGGACTTTGGTGGAGTCCATTGCCCAATCTTATACCGGATGGATATGTTATCTCCCACCTGAGAAGTAATGGAGCGTTCCGGATCAACCTCAAACGATTTACCCTTAGCTTCAACTTTCAGACCTGAATCTGTCTTACTAATCTTGATAGGGAAATTCTCCACCAGCGCCATCATACGAAGTCCATACACACGTCCTGCTACGTCATTGTCGAAGCAGTCAAAAGCACGTGCGTTTGGAAACCTATCCATCGTGCCGGTTATCTGCCTGTCAGAGAATGTACCGCCAATAGATACCAAAGCGATATTACTATTTAGCTGCGCCTTATTCATCTGATAGAATGCTATAGCGTCAAAGGCTGATTCAAAAAAGAACACAGACTTCACGAGATAGCTCTTACCGCCTGAGAGGTCAGCGACCCATGCCGCAGACGAAGAGTTGGTACCGGCTGCTTTTGATTTATAACCTCCAAGGCCTCTTATCTCATAGCCTTTAATGCCGGATTCGGCAGACTCCGTATAAGGGAACCCAATATTGAAGCCATCAAAATTCTCGTTTCTTGTATCCCGTATAAGCGACATAAAGGGAGCGAGATGCCTGACAGATTCATCAGAAATACCACGTTGGGAGAATATCCTCGGAATACGTTTCGGATCCACGGGCTTTATCTCATATCTTGACTCATCGAAAATATGACTGACAGTGGAAGACTTAACATATTCCCTGTCCTCCTTATATTCAGGTTCGGGCATATTTGCAAACCGGGCCATTACCTTAGCTACCTTCTGCCAGTCATCCTTACCGGAAACATTGAACGAATTAAGATTCTCCCGGATCAGTGTAACCACATCTCCCTTGCTTCCGTCCCGACGGAAAAAGGTCTGTGCCGCCTTATCACGGCGGTTACTGACAATGATGGTATCACGACGGTTAAGATTGTCGCCTAACACAAGCTCAATATATTTCCCGACTCCTGCCTTACGGTCAAGACGATAACCAAGTGCGTATGCGACATCATCAACACCGACACGAGATTTCAGTTCCCTGAAATTTACCTGATAGTCCGTCATATACAATTTAGTTATAGACTTAGTGATTTTGATGCTGACTTGCCAATACCGGCTATTTCCGACTGGTAATGCTTTCGGGCTGTCATGTGAAGGAAAGATTCCTTATCTTTCATATCCGTAAGCTGGAAATATGTCCTGGCAGTTGATTTCTCAATAGGCTTCATTCCGAGATCTACTCCGTCATAAGAGGCACGGATTACATAGTCACCGGACCGTGTCTTT
>CAMWQY010000216.1 GCA_947176355.1 uncultured Porphyromonadaceae bacterium | reverse complement strand
GTTGCAAAGTTAATAAAATTCTTGAAGAAGTCAAAAAAAAATTGTAACTTTGCATTAGATTTCGACGAGAGACACCTCATCATGGTAATTTTAAAGAAACAATTCTAATAAAATCGGGAGATGCCTTCCATCTTAAAATAATAGGACCTACGTCAATAAGAGAATATCTGACATGGAAATATCAATATCCAAACAGCAACTTGCTTCCTTACCGGCAGCCCAATTCCAGGGTACTATCAAAGTAGTAGATGACCCCGGGATGGTAGATTATGCCATTGAGCGACTCCGCAAGTCAGACCTTATTGGATTTGATACAGAGACCCGGCCATCTTTCAAGAAGGGTCAAAGTTATAAGGTAGCGCTACTTCAACTCTCCTCAAATGATGAATGCTTTCTATTCCGCCTTAATAAAATAGGAATGCCTGACCCACTGAAACAGCTTCTTGAAGACAAGACGGTGCAGAAAGTAGGTCTTTCCATTCATGATGATTTCAGGAATCTTCATAAGAGCTATGATTTCGAACCACAAGGATTCATAGAGCTTCAGCAGTTTGCCACCCAATGGAATATAATAGACAAGAGCCTTTCAAAACTCTTTGGCATTCTTTTTGGCAAACGACTTTCCAAATCTCAGCGACTTTCCAATTGGGAAGCGGATCAACTTGCGGAAGCACAACAACATTATGCAGCCCTCGACGCCCAAGCTTGCGTGAAAATATACAAATATCTTAATGCGGGCCTTTTTCACCCGGAAGAGTCTGAATATATCATCCAACCAACGGAGGAAGAAATATGAGAAAATATAAATATATCTGGCTTCCTGCTCTATTAGCTCTCTACTTTTGCTTTATGACAGTGTATTTCGGGCTTGATCTGCTTCGATCCGGGGAGACACTCAGATTCTGGGGTACGATAGGAGCAGAGACGGCAGTCTTGATTGCATTGGTGTTCTTCTTGAAGAAGAGAGAACGCCTTCGCGCTGAAAGAGAAAAAGATATCGCTGACACTGAGAAAAGACATCAGAATCCATGATATATGAAGATATCCTTTCCTCTCTGAAAGAGGAAAACAGGCTCAGGAGCATACCCGATGGTCTGGGAGGACTCGATCTCATAAGCAACGACTATATGTCGCTCGGAGCAAAATATGCCCAATTGTGCGGGATTTTTTTTGATCAGTTTATAGAAGCTCCTATGTCAGCTTCGGCTTCCAGGCTTTTGCAAAGAAACCAGAAGGAACACAATGCCTTGGAAAAGATGCTTTCCGAACTTTATGGGAAAAGCATTCTCTTGATGAATTCCGGCTATCATGCCAACACCGGTGCCCTTTCAGCTCTTTCAATTCCCGGGACACTAATCATCAGCGATAAGCTTATCCACGCATCAATGATTGATGGCATTCGTCTTGGACATGGCGATACAGCCCGATTTGCACATAATGACATGAGGATGCTTCGGAAAATACTTCAAAAGAAAGCTTCATCATATAAAAGTGTAATAGTTGCAGTGGAATCCGTGTATAGTATGGACGGGGATCTATCTCCTCTCGCAGAACTTGTAGCGATCAAGAATGATTATCCCAATGTATTTCTTTACGTAGATGAAGCTCATGCTTTCGGAGTATTTGGAGATAAGGGGCTTGGATTGGCAGAGGAACTTGGGATCCTTCCTGAAATAGATATCCTTATAGTCACTCTCGGCAAGGCAACGGCAGGATATGGAGCATTTATTGCCACTTCTGAGGCTTTGCACTCTTATTTTATCAATTGCGCAAGGAGTTTTATTTTTTCAACTGCGCTTCCCCCTTCGATAGTGGCATGGGATAAGTTTATGATAGAAAACCTCATCGGAATGAGAGATGAGAGGATATATCTACGCGAATTATCTGAATGGTTCAGGAAGAGAGTGGAAGATATTACGGGGATGGAATGTCAGAGTCGGAGCCAGATTATACCTGTGCATGCCGGGAGCGCTTCTCGTGCTATTGAAATGGCAACAACGTTAAGAGATGCCGGAGTTGATGCACTTCCGATTCGTAGGCCTACTGTAGCAGCCGGGACAGAAAGGTTGAGACTGTCGCTTTCAGCAGGAATGACACGTGAGGAGCTGGAAACAGTGCTTGCTGCAATAAACAGCATAGGACGCACAAGCTGTGCGTCCCTACAAGGTCAACTGTAATCTTCTTTTTGGAATCAAGGATTACTGTGATGAGTATTCTGAATATGTATGAAGGGATAATGTGCCGTCGGAATCAAGCGTGGCGTAAGAGAAGGTTTTGATCCATTCTCCAAGTACGCTCAAGTCGCAAGTGTCGCTGAGCCTTATTTGCTTCAGGATATGGAGATGGCCATAGATGAAATGGCTGATATCAGGATGCTCTTCAAGATATTTGCGAGAGAAAGATTCGAGTTGATCAAGAAGAGGATGCCATTCTTGTCCGGCTTCGCGACCGGTCTCACGGCTATGATGACTCCAGCTATAAGCAAAAGGTACTGTCCAACGAGGATGAATTGCAGAATAGAAAAATTGGCATATTTTTGAGCGAAACATGGAGCGAATGAACCGGAAACTCCAGGGATGCTCCCCTACTCCATCGCCATGAGCCATATAAACCTTTTTTCCGTAGATTTCTTCAATAAGACTACCATCAATCACCCTTATTCCCAATTCATTCGGAATATAATCGAAAATCCAAATGTCGTGGTTGCCTATGAGCCATGTTATCTTGATACCGGAGTCTGAGAGTTCGGCAAGTTTACCGAAGAATCGCACAAAACCGCGAGGCACGACATAGCGATATTCATACCAATAATCGAGGATATCACCGAGCAAATAGATAGCTTCTGCATCATGCTTTATTGAGTCAAGGAAGGACACGACACGCTTCTCCGACACACGAGAGTCGGGGAAATAAGGGGCACCGAGGTGCAAGTCGCTCAAGAAATAAGTCCTCACAGGAATCCGAGTTCGAGTTTAGCCTCTTCCGACATCATCGATTGGTCCCAAACAGGGTCAAACACTAAACGGAGATCCACTTTCTCAGGACCTTTAATGCTGACAAGTTTCTGACGGACATCCTCAAGAATAAAGTCTGCAGCCGGACAGCTCGGGGCAGTCAGGGTCATATCGACATGAAGTGTCTTTGTGTCTACTTCATAGTCAATCTTATATATAAGCCCCAGATCGTAGACATTTACAGGTATCTCAGGGTCGAAAACCGTACGGAGCATCTCGATAGCTTTCTCCGTGATGCGGAGTTCTTCTGCGGTCTTTTCTTCTATGTTGTTTTTTTCTTCTGTATTTTCCATTTAATCTTAATTCTAAATTCATAATGCATAATGCATAATTGAATTTCACCATTTTTTATGCATTTATATCTTGAAAACAAGTTCCGGTTCTTAATAGTTGTGGATTTGCTTCAGGATTTTGATGAGTTTGCGGGCGAGAGTGCGGACTTGGTCGTCGGAGACTGCAAGATAAGGGGGCATCAGATAGGCATTATGGGCAAACGGGCGAATCCAAACTCCTTCTTCTACACACATCTTCTGGAATTCTCCCAGCCACGTGATATATTCATGCAACTCAATCACTCCAATACCTCCAAGCACCCTGACTTCCTTTACAAATGGTAGGTCGGAAGCAGGAGCAAGTTCTTCTTTAAGAATAGTTTCAATTTCCTTAATCCTTTTCTGCCATGGACTTTCGAGGATAAGACGAGTGCTGGCAAGCGCCACTGCACATGCCAAGGGATTTCCCATGAATGTGGGTCCATGCATTATACAACCGGCTTCGCTCGACGAAATCATCTCAGCTACTTTTTCTGAAGTGGCAACTGCAGAGAAAGTCATATATCCTCCGGTGAGAGCTTTGCCTATGAGCATTATGTCAGGTTCAACCCCGGCATGCTCCCAAGCAAAAAGTTTTCCGGTTCGTCCAAATCCTGTAGCAATCTCATCAAATATCAATAAAATACCTCTTTCGTCACATTCTTTGCGAAGTTCACGCAGATATTGTGGATTGTAGAATCGCATTCCTCCAGCACCCTGCACTATGGGTTCAAGTATAACTGCCGCAATGGTATCACCATGCTCATCGAGAATACGACGCATCGATTCGAAATCCTTAGGATCCCATTCGTCATGAAAACCGCATTGGGGTGCATCGGCAAAATATCGGACTGGAAGAGCCGGACCAAAGGCACCGTGCATACCTGTCACCGGATCACATACCGACATTGCATTCCATGTATCACCGTGATAACCGCTCTTTATGGTAGCAAAATTGGTACGTTTGGGATCGTTCTGGGCTTGAACCGCCATTTTCATAGCAACTTCTGTTGCCACAGAACCGGAATCAGCATAGAAAATGCGGTTCATTGATGGCGGTAGTATGTCAAGCAGTAGTTTGCCGAGTTCTATTGCCGGTTCATGTGTCAAGCCACCAAACATCACATGGCTCATCTTACTTAACTGATTTTCAATTGCCTTATTCAGTACCGGATGATTATATCCATGAATGACACACCACCAAGATGACATGCCATCTATCAATTCTCTTCCATCTTCAAGAGTGATAACAGCACTGTCGGCATGATCTACCTTGTAAGTTGGGAGAGGATCATGTGTTGATGTATATGGGTGCCAGAGATGATCTCTGTCAAAACTATCATTGAGCATAAGAGTTGTTTTTTACGGTGCAAAATTACAAAAATTAATTGAGAATTGAGAATTGAGAATTGAGAAATCTTTATTTAGAATTTAGAATTATTTCAGACTGAACACTTATTCGTAGCGCTGCGTGCTCACGAACGGACTCTACACGAGTCTATCTGCAATCAAATGAAAAAGGGCCTAACCTCCACGGTCCAGCCCAATTTATGAGTTTCTACAGGTAAAAAATCTTAAGGTAAAAAGATTGTTTAGATTCTGA
>CAMWQY010000215.1 GCA_947176355.1 uncultured Porphyromonadaceae bacterium | reverse complement strand
GAACCGTAGATAGATGCGGAAGCCGCGTCCTTAAGCACCTGCATGCTCTCGATGTCGTTCATATTTAGGGAGTTCAGTGTTGCAGTGGTCGGAACTCCGTCGATGATGAAGAGAGGGTCCTGAGAAGCATTGAAAGAACCGATACCACGGATGCGGACAGAGCCTGTGCCTGCCGGCGAACCGTTGGCGGAGATTGTCATGCCCGGCACCTTACCCTGGAGGGCACGCATCGGGTCGCTGTCTGATGAAGTCTCAAGTGATTTCGTGGAGACAACCGAAACAGCACCGGTTAGGTCAGCCTTGCGGACTGTCTGGTAACCTACCACTACCAATTCGTCGAGAAGACCGGTGTCTTCATCAAGGTAGATGGTCATTTCCGGCTGAGCCGGAAGTTCTACTGACTGGTAACCTACGTAGGATACCTTAATTGTTGCGCCTTCCGGCACTTTGAGGGAAAACGCACCGTCGATATCGGTTGCGGTACCCTGCTGATTGATCTGGCACATGACTGTAGCTCCGATGAGTGGCTCATCGTCTATACGGGAATAGACGGTTCCACGCACAGTCATGTCCTGTGAATACGCCATGACTGCTGTGAGCAGGAGCATGATGGCACTGAGGATTCCTTTTTTCATGAGATATTGGTTTTGTAAAATTTTATGCCGCAAAATTAGCCCTATTATGAATATGTAAATATAAAGCTTGTTGCCACCAATATCAAAAATTCAAGGAATCCGATATAGTAAAAACCAAAGCCGATTTTTTAATAATCCCCCATAAAAATTTTTATCCCTACAAATCCACAAAGATATAATCTATTTATATATAGTATATTACAATTTAGGCTGCAACAAATATTACATAAAAAGCAACAATCCTCATAATCCCAACACCTCCCTAACCTCCCTGATTCTCGCTTCGGATCCCCCATAACGCAGCAGGTTTGTCGAAGGTTAAACAATTCTCCCATTCCCCTCCAAGTCGCGAAGCCGTTTCCGCCCAAAGCTATGCTTTGTCCTCCTCCACTCATCGCTGCAGAAACACCTCCGCATCCTTAATAATTTGCATATCCCACATAATTTAACTACCTTTGTATTCTGTATATAGGCCGATATAATTATTGGAAAGAAGAAATCACCGCCATGGCAAAAACCGATAAAAATTCAGCTACTCCGATGATAATCAATGATACTCAACTTTCGAATTTAGGCTCAACGTAATAAAGCATGCTCCGCATGCGCCCAATCGAGTCAATTTAGAAACTTAAGAATGATATTAAATCGTGTATGCATAAAAAATTATATGTTTTAGGATTGGCAGCTATGTCTGCCATAGGTGTTATCGGGGGAGTATCTCTGAATTCCTATGCCGGTAATTCCGTTGCCCAAAATCCTTTTGAAAGTGCGCAGTGGATTTCCGTTGAGGCTGATTCCATGCCGATATATCCTGATTACCTGTCAGTGTTCAGGATTGGTTTTAATCTTGATATGCCTGCAGGAAACAATGCTTCCTTCCTGTTTGGCATTGACGATCCCCGCCTTATGGATTCTGATAAGAATGTCTATGGTCTGAAGAACGGCCAGGGTGAGTCATACTTGCGTCTTCAGATAGGAGAGGACTCGCTCAAGCTATTCAGAAGCGGTTACACCCCGACAGACAATGCCGACATTCCATTAGTGACGATCCCTGTAGATAATTTCCGCCATGAAAACGACAGTATCGAGATTGCTGTCAACTATGGGAATCTTGATTTTTTCGTCAACGGAAAAAAAGTGGGCACCAAGGGCGTGAATCCTCTTGGCAATGGGGGCGACTACATTGCCTTTCCGGTATTGGGGAAAATTGCGGTTGAGATCCCTGAAGCGAGCGGCGCTGAAATTCGGGATATCACTGTAAGTAATTATCGGGATCCGCGGAATGCTATCGCAAGGATAAAGGGAAAGCATAATAAAACTGAATCCTTCACTTTCCCGCAGAGGTCTATGCCTGAGATGCGTGCTGCTATAGGCATAGATCCGGAAAAAGAGCTGGAGAAAGTGACGGTCAATGCTACAGCGAGAGGCATATACGATCTCTATTTAATGGTGAGAGGGTCAATGATGAGTATTTCCTTCCGGGATCAACCCAATATAATAAGACCCACCTTTATCATTCCTTCGACTTGACTGATTTAGTGCGTCAGGGCAATAATGAGCTGAGTGTAAGGCTTGGGGAAGGATGGTGGAGCGGACCCTCTACATTTATGGGCGAATATTGGAATTTTTTCGGTGACAGGCAGGCTTTCTTGGCCGCGATTGATGTGGAATACACGGATGGCACTTCCGACCGGTATGTGACTTCACCGGAAAGCTGGGAATATTCCGTTGACGGCCCTGTAGTGGTAGGCAGTTTCTTCCAGGGAGAGGTCTATGATGCAAGGAAAGAGCATCCGGACAATTGGGCAAAGACAGTTGTGTTGCCATTCAATGAGAGTGTTGCCCCGGTAGCCGGTGGTTGGGATAATGTTAAGTTTCAGCCCGGTTTTGGCGACCGGGTGCTTCCGGTGGATACGTTGACGGCTGTTTCTATGTCCGAACCGCGTCCGGGAGTATATGTCTATGATATGGGGCAGAATATGGCGGCTGTGCCTTATCTTCAGTTTGATGGTCTTGGGCGGGGTCAGGAAGTGACCGTCAGACATGGGGAAGTCCTTTATCCGGATATGCCCCGATATGCAGATAATGCCGGTATGGTGATGACGGAAAATCTGAGGGCAGCTATGTGTGCTGATAAATACATTGCATCCGGATCCGGGGTCGAGCAATTCTCTCCGCGTCATACGCTGCATGGGTATCGCTATCTGGAGATAACCGGACTTGATTCGCCGCTTCCGCTCGCTTCCGTCAAGAGTATTCCGGTAAGTTCCGTTCACGGGTTTAAAGCTCATTTTGAATGTTCAGATTCACTTATAAATCGCCTATGGGAGAATGTCAAGTGGTCTACGATGAGCAATTTCGTGTCGATCCCCACTGACTGCCCTCAGCGCAACGAGCGACTCGGCTGGATGGGAGACATCTCTGTTTTTTCGCCGACTGCAACTAAGATAGCCGATGTCTCTCCGTTGCTGCGCCAATATCTGCAGTCAGTGCGCGACTGTCAGGCTGAGAATGGGAAGTTCCCGGATGTGGCGCCTACCGGAGTCGGTTTTGGAGGCTTTCTTTGGGGATCGGCCGGTATCACAGTGCCTTGGGAGTATTATCGGCAGTATCGCGACACTGTCGTTTTGGCAGAGCATTATCCCGCGATGAAGAAATATATGGAATATGTATTAAGTGAAACAATAGAGCCTAAAACCGGGATTTTAGTGCAAGACCGGGCATGGGGAGATTTAGGGGATTGGCTAAGTCCCGAATATGAGAAGAACGATAAGTCTTTGCTGTGGGAGTGTTATCTAATATATGACCTTGGTATAATGCGCGATGTGGCAAATTTATTAGGTTTTGATGAAGATTCAGAGCGCTTTGAGAAACTTATTGATGAGCGAAAGCGGCATTTTGCGGAGACGTATGTAGATCCTGAGACGGATAAGACACGATGGTCAGCATTTGATGGCAATCGTCAGGGTCAGATAGTGGATACCCAGAGTTCCTATGCACTGCCGTTGGCTATGGGAATTTATGATTCTCCGGCTTTCCGCAAGAATTTCATTGCATCCATAGAAAGGGAAAATCGTGCTGATGATGGTACACTTTGTCCTCCATATTCCTTGATGACCGGATTTATCGGCACAGCATGGATAATGCCGGCATTGTCGCAGATAGGAAGGGATGATGTGGCATATCAGCTGTTGACTTCCACCAACTATCCATCATGGCTATACCCCGTCACCCAAGGAGCCACCACCGTATGGGAACGCCTCAACTCATATACAGACAAGGATGGTTTCGGGAGCAACAACAGCATGAACTCCTTCAATCATTATTCTTTTGGCTCGGTAGCCGACTGGCTTCTTACCAGATGCCTCGGAATCACGGTCGATGCAGACGGCGAGGTATCGGTAAATCCGACTCCTGATCCGACAGGCCGCATCAAATACGCCCGAGGCTGGCTCGACACCCCCCAAGGCCGCATCCACTCCTCCTGGACTTCCCCCAATAATCCCTGATTCCCAAACAGACTCATTGGCAAGCCGAAGTAATTTTTTTCCAATAAAACGGTATGCAAAAGTCAGAAAGGAAGTCGAATTCCAGGGAGATTACGTATTCTCCTTCAAGAGAAGTAGATAGTAATCTTTGATTGTCGGTTAGAGCTTGCGAAGCTGAGTAAACAATAGTCTCCCACAGAATGTTATTCTTCCAAGCTAATATTCATTTGCAAATCCTATCTGCATACTGATAACTGATAACTGAAAACTGACAATATGGCTACTGATTCCACTACAACCCAGACCACTACACCTCTCTCGCAGGCTCCTAAAAACTACGCACTGTTTGTGGCATTCATTGCCGTTATCGGCGCATTCTCCTCCCTTGTCAACGACATGTATCTCCCTACCATACCTTCCATGATGAGGGAATTTAACACAACTCCATCCATGACCCAGATGGGAATCTCTATGGCTATGATCGGCATGGGAATCGGTTCGGTGCTTTGGGGATCCTCAAGCGACAGATACGGCAGGAAACCTGTGCTCATTGTTTCGCTCATAATATTCGTTATCGCTACAGGACTCTCCCTCCTGTCTAAAAGCATCACATTCTTCATTGGATGCCGCTTGTTTCAAGGACTCGGAGCCGGGGGCGCCATGGTGCTCTCCACATCCATACCCGCCGACGTCTATATGGGTCGCCAGCTTGCGAAACTTATGGCTATCGTAGGAGCAATCAACGGTATCGCTCCGGCGCTCGGTCCCGTAGTCGGTGGATTTATGGCTGATAGCGTCGGATGGAAAGGCATTTTCATCGTGCTGCTCGCAATCGGAGTGATCATGACTTTCTGGACCAC
>CAMWQY010000214.1 GCA_947176355.1 uncultured Porphyromonadaceae bacterium | reverse complement strand
TAAAAATATGAAGCATAAATCAACACCGGAAAATACAAGATAGACGAATTCAAGAAACTGCGTCCACGACTTGAAGACTATCTGTATAAGATAATTCAGAGCGACCGTGTTCCCGAAGATCAGTTGAATCAGTTGGAGGCATGTCTTCTTCGGCTTGCCGGGCATCCCTCACGAGACGAGAAGAAGAAAAAGCTCTGGAGCGTCAGGACCTCCCCATTATGGAGTTTTGTTGAGAAAGTGACCTCAAAGGAATTTGCCGACAGGCTTTTTAATTTAATAAATAATTAGTTAAATATGTCAAACGAACTCGACAACAACCGCTTTAAGCGTCTGAAGGCACTGGATGAAGCGCTTTCCTCTTCGCCGGCAGGAATTACAATGGCTGAATTGATGGATAAGGTTTTGGCATCGGGTATAGAGGCCAACCGCTTCTCCATCGATAGAGATCTCGACCTGCTTGATGAGATGGGATTTGAAATAGAGAAGGAAAAGAGAGTTATAAAGGATATCAAGAACCAACAGTCAAGAAATGTATATTTCATCACATACCGTCATCCCGGTAATTCCCTTTTTAAAGTCGATATCAGCAACGAAGAGAAGGATTTTCTTTCGGAAGCTTTGGCTATGCTCGGACTGAAGGGCATCGACAGCATGAAATTCTTCAGGAAGCTGAATCTGAAGGCCAAGACGAATAAAAACAAGATAATATCGTTTACGAAGAATCCTGTTGAAAGCAAGGTATCACGATGGTTTCAATCCATCTATGACAGCATTCGCTTCAAGGAGGTAATACGTATAGGCGTCCGCGACCGCATGCCTCCCTACAAAGTGATATATCACACCGTTCACCCATGGTATCTACGCGAATACAACAGGCGCTGGTATTTGTTCGGTCATGATGAAGAGGACGGTTGCGTCAGGCGCTATACTCTTGACAGGATTACCAAACTTCAGGAGACAGCTGGAATCAAGTATCGGGCAGCTGATGAGAAAATGGACGATATTCTACAAGATGTGGTCGGAGTATCAGTTGAGGATACAGAGATATTGGATATACTGTTTTGGGTTTCAGATGTATCGGCTGACTATGTCGCTAAGAAATACATCCATCATTCCCAGAAGGAGGTGTCTTCGGATGAAGCGGAGAACATAGCCGGTCATACCCTTGATTATGAAGGAGGAAAATACTTCACAATACAATGTAAAGAAAACTATGAGTTACGCAGGGAAATGCTCTCGTTCGGTCCCGCACTCGTAGTGCTGACACCGGAGCATCTACGAGACACCTTGAGATCACAGCTGAAAGGTATGCTCCGAATGTACGAATAATTTCGAATTTGCTTTAGTATATTTGAAAAACAGCAAAAATAAAAAGCATACTAACTCCATAAATGAGATATTTATCAGTCAATAATTTAATGAACTCCCTGCGGATAAAAATCAAGAATCCGCAGGGAGTCTTATGTGTATATGGCACACGTAAGTTAAAACCTTATAACCAATCTCGACGTTTTCCTTATGTAAGCTCAGAGAGACAACGGCCAATATAAAGAGACGCTCTCCGACTGACAAAACAATTAAGAACCCAAACAAACACACCGAATGAAAGTATTCTTCGATCCATGCCCGCTGCCTCCTACGTTACCGACTTCGCCATTTCCTCGTCGGGGCTCATTTCTCGACCGGCTCTGGGACTTGTGACTGTCCAATCCTCTCTTCTGTCTTTTGCTAATATTCCACCAGCCGAAAGCCGACCTCAACACCAATCATTGTGCAGATCACGCACGCCAGATATTGCACGAACCGGAAAATTGCCGTAACTTTGCATCGTCGAAAGGAAAATATCTAATTATTCCAGCCGACGGTATTCTAACACCAAAACCTTTACTTTATGGAAACACTACTGAAGATCGCGGCTGCCGCCATTGAGATCATCATCGACTCGCTTGATGACTGACGGCACACAGGCTCCGTCGGGAAGCCTTCAGATTACCGAAACCTTTTTCCAAAACTTAACCTTTACCTTAACTACAAAATACTTTCCGTTATGAAAATCTTTATTGATCCCTGCCCGTTTCCTCCTAGGTCACCACGTCCTTCATTACCGCCACGCGTACCCAGGCCCAGGAAATAATCCTGCTCCTTGCGCCCTCTCTCCTTTTCCCACATTATCTTTTCACCACTAAATCATGTATAACATGCTTAAGACAGCATTGAAGATCGCAGCGATTGCTATCCCCATCATTGTCGAGGAGATAGGCCGACGCCGTGGCAAGTGAGTTTGCCACCCTTTATCTCTCTCTCTTGTCTCCGAACCTTACCACACAGAACTTAGGTTATCATATTACAGAATCCTCCCTCCAATATCTTTTCACTCTTTAAACAATTTTCTTATGCCTGTACTTATTGAGATTCTCGTCGCTGTCGCCCCTATCATCATCCGCGAGCTATGCGGCGGTAGGAGTGGGAAGTAAGGACTTCCCCTCCATTGGCTCCGCCGGATAGCCTGCGATAAAATCTGGTACCACCTTTTTTCATTTCCTATTTTATATCCAACCAACTAAAACCTTACATTTATGATACAATGTCCTGCATCTTCGCTTCTGCATCTTCGTCTTGCCAAGGCTATCATCGACATTATCGTCGATGACGACGACGATGAGTGAGGGCTAACTGTTTAGCTACCTCTACATCCTTGTGACTATACTGACATTAAGACATATCCAAGAATCCCCAGTGCATATCGCATGCTACCAGGTACTTTATTAGAGAGGTGGCAGCTTCATCGTTATAAACATCACACTAAAATTATGAAATCACAAATCATACACTTATCATCTAAGGAGAATAAAGGAATCGTCGAAAAGAGAAAGAAGGAATTTATTAAGAGAGAAAATGAAAATCGAGAACTGATCATCAACAGCTTCGGTAGTTTTGTAGGACTGACACAAAAAGGAGTGACGGTCAGGCATGAAGGAAAAGTTGTATACCAGCAACCATTGAACAGCCTTACACATATAACCATTTCAGGAAAAGGAATATCACTTTCCTCAAATCTAATTGAGCAATGCATGGAAAACAATATTTCCATAGACTTCTTCGGTTATGGGAATAGACACAGCGGATCTATACTCTCAAACAGACTTCTTGAGGAAAACCTCTGGAATAGACAGGCTTGTTGCTCCAAACTTAGGAGAAATCTTCTTGCAAGGACGATCATTTGGGCAAAAGTCAAGAACCAACTTCACATTGCGAAATACTTTCATAAATACCACAAAAAAGAAAATCATCAGCTCATGGATGCCCTGTATGATTTCGAAAGTTTTTTCAAAGATTTTGATTCTCTGAGAAAGACCGAAGAAATATCAGAAGATGAATCATTCATTCCTTTCCTTATGACGATAGAGGCTCAGGGTGCCATGCTCTATTGGAAATATATCAGATTGCTACTTTCCGATGATAAGATAATGTTTGAAGGAAGGGTCAAGCATGGTGCGATAGATGTTGTAAACTGTATGCTCAATTACGGATATGCACTTATCTACTCACGAGTCTGGCAAGCATTACTTAAAGCTAAGCTGAATCCTTTCGACAGTGTGATCCATGCCCGACAGACCGGCAAGCCGACATTCGTATACGATGTAGTTGAGATATTCCGAGCTTCTGTTGTAGATAGAGCAGTGGTTGCATTGGTGCAGAAAGGCCAGCGTCTTACAGTTTCGGATGGTCTATTGGATGAGAAAACCAAAGGTCTTGTCAGCAAGGCTATTATTGATCGTCTAAACCGATACGAAGTATATAATGGCGAACGAATGACAATGGACAGTATCATTCGTAACCAAGCCAGAGAGATTGCATTCTTCTTCTGTGATGGCGAGAGTTATTTTAAACCATATATCTATAAATGGTGAATTCTGTCATGAGAACTTTACGGGCAAAAAAGAACTTCATAGTAGTTGTATATGATATTTCCGACGATAAGCGTCGTAACAATGTCATGAAGCTTCTTGAAAAGTTTGGTAAGAGAATCAACCTGAGTGTCTTCGAATGTATGGTGTCAGACTCGACTCTCGCGAGACTGAAGGAAGATATCATAAGGAAGATAGACCGGAAGAATGACAGAGTAGCAATATATCCGATCTGCATAGGATGCTATTCCAAGATAGACTATCTCATCCCGGAGAAGCGAACTTTCGAAAGCGTCCATGTGCTCTAATTTGACCAATTTTGACTGAAAACATTTGCGATAAAATTTTTAAATCTTAAAAGACTGGGATTTAATATCTTGATAAAATTTTGGTATTTCTGATAGCTACGGATTCTTTCGCAAATGTATGATTTTGGACATTGTCAGAAATCTTTTGCGAAATATCCGGGGAATAGAGCTATGTCAACGAATTTGGATATTTTTGATTTTAAAGGTGATAGAGATTCAAGGAGATATCTATTTTTCGCAAAAGTCAGGAATCGCTCTGCGTAGCAAAACTTTTGCGAAAACGGATATCTTTGATTTTTAAAGGATTTGACTAAAATAATTGTTGAAATACTTGGATTGCATCAGGATTTTTATTACTTTTGCGAAAAATTTTTCGGACGGTGGTATAAATGATTGAATTCTCAGTGTTTGGATACTTCCCAGCAATTGAGTTCAAAATCTCAATTAGCTGAGGATCAGTCGGTCCGACACTATTCCATTAGAACAAGGATTGAGACAAATTACAAGTTGGTAAGTTTATCCTTTCAAGTCCGACACTATTCCATTAGAACAAGGATTGAGACGTTATTACCGACGTCGTCTGAATGACCTTTAACTTGTCCGACACTATTCCATTAGAACAAGGATTGAGACTTCACGTGACCATGTGGTTTTTCTCCAGAACTGTAGTCCGACACTATTCCATTAGAACAAGGATTGAGACTAGAATAATCAATTGGATCCTTGAATGTAAATAAGTCCGACACTATTCCATTAGAACAAGGATTGAGACA
>CAMWQY010000213.1 GCA_947176355.1 uncultured Porphyromonadaceae bacterium | reverse complement strand
TCCTTTTTGCCATAATCTGCTTCTTTTGATGCAAAGTTAATGAAAAAAAATGAAATGAAGGTCTTATTGACTGCGGATTTGAATAAAAAACATATCTAAATCGATGAATATTTTGCTGTATGGATTAAAACAATTATCTTTGTGACATTAAATGTAATGCATAAAGGAGTTAATTTAATGTTGAAGAATATAATTGTTCCTGCAAAGGATTTCAAAGAGGATGATTGGGAGGATCCATCAGTATCGGGATGGTTGATGCTCTATTGTATTTGGATGATTTTGGAGATAATATTAGGAGTATGGAGTGTTAGTCAGTTGCCTTTTGCTCCCGCTTGGGCAAAAGGTATGGGATACATTACATATATGCTTCCATTTTATTCGCTTGTCGGAGTATTGATGAGATTTCGGAATGCTGTGGCTGTATCATTGCTGTCACTTATGATATTTTTGCTTAACAGTATAGTCAACTTTATTGTTTTTCTGGTAAGCAAGGATATTGCATCCGCGATTTCTGTATTAGTTTTAGGGATTGGCATAAACTCATGCTGGATACTCTATTTCTTTAAGAGTCATATTGTCGCTGTACGCTTTCCTAAAGATCAAAGACATATTTTTGTTTTTGACTGGTTGCTTTTCATCTTTTTTGTTGGGCTTTCCTTTATTTTGACTATTTCTTCTTTGGGTAATCTCAGTAACTATAGCAGGAACTCCTCTGAAGAGTATAAGGAAACAATGGAGTTTGCAAAGAAAATGAAGGGCTTGAGCGATCACGGTGTATATTTCGTTGATTGCAAGATAGATGATAATTTCTGTATAGTCTATTTTGCCACAATTGATAAAGATATGAGTCCAACTAAATTTGATGCTCTCGTCAATCAGCCTTATTTCTCAGATATGCTGCTTTATAAGATAGATAATGTAGCTCCGGAATTTATCAAATCAGCGATAGGAGATGGGTTGATATTAGTATTCAATGTCTTTCAAAATAACGCAGGTGACGGTAAGAAATTTAAAATCGGTCCGGATCAGATAAGAGATCTTAAGGGACCTGAGCCTTTGCTTGATCTGACTCCTGGAGAGATGGAGGTGATAAGTAGAGACGTTGAGCGCATGATTCCTGAATCCGGCATAAAAGCCGTAAGTTTGAAATCGGCAGAATGGATCAATGAGATGGTTGTGCAAGTCAACTTTGAAGTGGATGAGGAAAAGTCACAATATCTGGATGTCTACGATGACTTCAATGCCTACGCTAATGAGATGAAACAAATGTTCATGAAAAATCGTAGGGAGGCAGTCCTTGATGCCCTTTGGATGAGGGAGATGAGTATTACGTTTGTCTTGAAAGGTTCTAAGACAGGGTATTCACGGGAAATTACGGTGTTTTAAGCTCAGTAGAGAGGCGGTGTCGGAAATTGGAGTTGCGGATTGTGGGCGTTGCATTTTCTACAGCGTAACGGAGGGCTTCCTCTTCGCCTACGAGTACACAGAGACGGCTGGCACGGCTGATGCCGGTGTAAAGGAGGTTGCGGTATAGCATCGGTTTGTGGGTCATGGTGACCGGGAAGACGATGTTATTGACTTCACAACCCTGAAGTTTATGGACGGTAGTTGCGTATGCAAGAGTGAGTTCGCTCAATTCAGAGCGCTTGTAAGTACTTTGGTTCTCGTCTGAGTATTCCACAATAAGGGTCTGCTCCTCCGGATTTACTTCCACGATTCGTCCTGTCTCGCCATTATAGACACCACGGTCTTTTGCATTAGATGTCTGCATGACGGGGTCTCCGAGACGAAAGATTGATTCGCCTCGCTTCAGCGCCGGGCCTTCGGGGTTCAGACGTTGCTGCAGGTCAATGTTAAGCTGCTTAGCACCTAACGGACCGATCTGCTGAGGAGTGACTACGAGAATATCGGAAGAAGGTACACCTTTCTCCCGGGGAAGTTCTTCAGCTACGAGCGAAAGTATGCGATCGTGAATCCGTCTGGTAGTTGATTCCGGGATAATCATGAAGTCGCTTTCCGGGTGAGACTCAGGCATCTCGCCTGAGTTGATAGCTCGTGCGCTCTCGGCTATCATGCTTCCTTCTTCCTGCCGGAAGTTCTCTTCAAGACGCGCCACAGGGATTGTCGGCGACTTTATCATATCACGCATCACATCTCCGGCACCGATGGCCGGCAGTTGGTCTACGTCGCCTACGAGAATAACTTGAGTTCCCGGACCTACTGCATCAAGAAGATGATTGAAAAGTACCTGCTCCATCATTGATCCTTCGTCAATGATGAGCACATCGGTTTCCAGTTGCTTTCTATGATATCCTTCGCCTTGACGGTATCCAAGTAGGCGATGGATAGTTGAGGCTTCTCTACCTGTGAGTGAAGTCATTCGTTTTGCTGCTCTTCCTGTGGGAGCACAGAGAAGTACGTGTTTCCCTTCTTTTTCAAGCACATCGATTACAGCTCTTAGCACAGTGGTCTTGCCTGATCCGGGACCTCCGGTAAGTACTGAAACAGGCGAGGTGAGCAGTAGTTTGATGGCATCAATCTGCATGGGCGAATATGCAATTCCATGTCCGTCAGTAGAAGGAATATCAGACACATTGACTTTCTCGGGAGCAGACTCTGCGAGGGCAAGCAGTTTTTCGGCACCTTCCTTTTCCGCATTATAAAAGACCGGAAGGTAAAGTACTCCTCTGCTGCGGACTATACGACTATCGTCGATAGTAGCATCAATCTGTTTGGCTATTTCATCTTCAGACACACCGGTTAGGGATGATGCGTAAGCGAGAGTCTCGGGAACAGTCGCGAAGAGGTGACCGTCGTCGGCATAATGTTTTACTGCACCCACGATGGCTGCCTGAAGGCGTCTTGGATCATCTGTCGCTATGCCTAATGCTCGTCCGATTTTGTCGGCTGTATAGAAATGGAGTTGCCATACATCTTCCACCATATAATATGGATCTTTGAGTATGACGGTTTCTGCTCTTTTACGGTATTTACCTAAGATCCGGTCGATATACATCTCACTGACTCCGCAGGAGAAGAGGAAGGAGAGGAGTGGGAGAGGGTATTTGATTGCTTTTAGGCTTTCGGAGGCTTTAAGAGCTCGCGCTTCTCCGAGTCCTTTGATCTCGCCGCATTTTGCAGGGTCTTCTGCGAGTATTCTAAGGGTATCAGAACCGAATGCTTCAACGAGCCTATGGGCGTAGGATGGTCCTATGCCTTCCACGAAGTCTGAGGCGAGGAATCGCTCTATGCCTTCGGGGGTAGTTTTTTCTATAAGTATATCTTGTGTGTCTTTCATGAAAATAAAACGAGTAGAGAATTGCCTAAGTTTGTGTGATTCTAATTACATGTGTTAAAAAAATAAAATATTTGACTTTATATTTGGAATTATGCTCCAAAAACATTATGTTTGCGGAGCATAATAATTATAAAGGACAAAATCATGGAATTTGTAGATAGAAAAGAGGAGCAGCAACGCCTTACGGAAGCTTTAGAAATTGACACACCATCTTTGGTTGTAGTATACGGTCGTCGACGATTGGGAAAGTCGACTCTAATAAAAAAGGTAATTACTGATAGTGACGTATATTTCCTTTCAGACCGATCTGAAGCAGAGCACCAGAGAGAACTTGTTGCCAAGGTTTTAGCACCAAAATTTCCTGATTTCGACAAAGTGTCATATCCTGACTGGGAATCAATCTTTATGGCGGTCAATTATCGTACTGAAAAAAAGTTTACGCTATGTCTTGACGAATTCCCTTATCTCGTAGAACAGTCACCGGAACTCCCATCAGTATTGCAAAAATTAATCGACAACAAGGTTCTAAAATACAATTTAATATTATGTGGCTCATCCCAGAACATGATGTATGGACTGTTTCTTGATGCCACCGCTCCTCTATATGGAAGAGCCCAGGAGATCATGAAACTGACACCTCTTCGCATTCCATTCATAGAAGAAGCCTTGGGTTTTGATTCTGTGCAGGCAATGGAAGAATATGCCGTTTGGGGAGGCGTTCCGCGCTACTGGGAACTTAGAGAAAAGCGACATTCCTTGAATCAGGCCTTATGGAGAAATGTCTTTTCAGTGAATGCTCCGCTCTATGAAGAACCCGTCAAACTGCTTCAAGACGATGTAAAGGATATTGTGAAAACCACGACCATCATGTCGTTCATTGGTTCTGGGGCTAACCGTCTATCGGAAATAGCAGCCAGATGCAATGAGCCTGCTACCAACCTTTCCCGTCCTTTGAAGAAACTAATTGATTTAGGTTTTCTTGAAAAAGAGGTACCTTTTGGTGTCGATGAAAAGAATTCTAAAAAAAGTCTATATAAGATTGCAGATCCATTTCTTGCATTCTATTATCAGTTTGTGGTGCCAAACCGCTCATTTATCGAACTTGACCGTCATCTTCCGATTGAAACTATGCTTAAAACCCAGTTCCCCAGATATGTCGGTATGCAGTGGGAGTCAATGTGCCGGGATTGTGTAGTGGGAAATATCATTGATGGTGTCCTTTATGGGAATGCTTCAAGATGGTGGGGTTCAGTACTTAATGAAGATAGGAAACCGGAGCAGATTGAAATCGATGTGGTCAGCGAGTCGTTGGATAGGAAATATCTTTTGGTAGGAGAATGCAAATGGACAGCACCGGAAAATGCCCGACAGTTGTTGTCGGAACTGAAAAGAAAGGCAAAACTCCTTCCTTTCGCTGCAAATCATATCATAGTTCCTGTGCTTTTCCTCAAATGTGAACCTGAGGATGTAAAGGCTTCTGAACTTTCTGTTTCAGAAGGTAGTATCATGCTTCCGGCTGAGGTCATAAGTCTTTTTCTAAGATAACAAAGATAGTAACTACCATCAAAAATATTATGCTCCGCAAACATTATGTCGGCGTAGCATAATAATTCTAATCATAGAGATGTATTGATGATTGTCCGGTGTCTTCAGCAATCTTTTTTACGAAGTTTCTGCATATTCTTTTTATCGTATGCTTC
>CAMWQY010000212.1 GCA_947176355.1 uncultured Porphyromonadaceae bacterium | reverse complement strand
AGAAACATAGGATTCATATTGATACCGCTTGTATTGGCACTTGGCCTTGCAGGTGGTGTCTTTATAGGTAAGTATCTTTCAGTGAGCAGGGTGACCCCGGCAGAGGCAAAACTGCGCACAATCTTGGACTTGATAGAGAATGAATATGTCGATAAAATTGATGTAGATTCGTTGCTCTCATCCGTAGTCCCGGATCTTCTTGCCGGTCTTGATCCACATTCGGTATATTTCACTCCTGAGGAATTGAAATCGACCAATGAAGACATGGAAGGTCATTTCTCCGGAGTAGGAGTTTCGTTTCAAATTGTCAATGACACTGTCGTCGTTGTAGATGTCATTGCCGGAGGCCCGGCAGAAAAAGTCGGAATTCTTAATGGCGATAAAATAGTTGTGGCAAACGACTCGTCGCTTACAGGAAAAAAGGCGACAAATGACAATGTATTTAAAAAGCTTCGTGGTGAGAAAGGAACAAAGGTTGCTCTTAAAGTAAAACGTTCTAATTCTGATAAGCTTCTTGATTTCGAAGTAGTGCGCGATGATATCCCGGTAAACAGTGTTGACGCCGTTTACATAGCAGATAAAGAAAAGGGGATAGGTTACCTTAAAGTTTCAAAATTTGGGCGCAATACATACGAAGAGTTCTATATGGCGCTTCTTCAGCTTGCTGCCCAAGGGGCAAAGAGTTTTGTCATTGACTTGAGAGGCAACTCCGGTGGATTCCTCGACCAGGTGATTCTCATGGCAAATGAATTCCTTCCTGACGATAGGATAATTGTAAGCACGAATGGCAAGTTGAGCGACAACCGCAGTATTGCAATGAGTGATGGAAGCGGACACTTCCAAAATATGCCAATTGCTGTCTTGATTGACGAATATTCAGCTTCAGCATCCGAAATATTTGCCGGAGCGATGCAGGACAATGACCGTGGTCTCGTGATAGGGCGTCGTTCATTCGGCAAGGGACTTGTGCAACATCAGATTGAGCTTCCTGATAGCAGTGCATTGAGATTGACCGTAGCTCGTTATTATACACCTTCAGGACGTTGCATCCAGAAGCCTTACGAAAGGGGAGCAGACGGAAAGTATATAATGGATATAGTAGATCGTTTTGAACATGGCGAGTTCTATAATGCCGATAGCATCAAGCTTGACAAGAGCAAGCTATTCCTCACCAAAGGAGGAAGAAAAGTGTATGGAGGCGGCGGTATTATGCCCGACGTTTTCGTTCCTGAAGACACCACAGGTTTCTCTTCTTATTATGTCAACGTCAGCAATAGGGGACTGATCACAAAATATGCGTTTCAGGTTGCGGAGAAGTATCGTTCCGTCACGCAGAATGTCAAGACAATAGAAGAACTTGAAAGAGTGATACCTCGCGATCAGACCTTGCTTGAGGGCTTTGTAGATTTCGCTGCACAGAATGGAGTTCCAGCACGTTGGTACTACATAAATAGAAGCAGAAGTCTCATTCTTAATCTGTTGAAAGCTCAGATTGCACGTAATGTACTTGGCTACAATGGCTTGATTGAAATGCTGAATCAAGATGATGTTACAGTGAAAAAAGCATTGGAAATGCTTAAGGAAGGTAAATCCGCAGTTTCTTTAGTTCCAAACAAAGAAGTAGGCTCGGATTTGATAAATGAAAAATTTAATCTATTTAAAACATACGACAATTCAGAGATATGGAGAAATCAGAAATACGCAGAAAGATAAAGAATCTCCGCATGATGCTGTTGGAGAGAGAAAAAGAGAGTGCTGCGGAAGAAGTATTCTCGCAATTGGAAAAAACAGCTGCATTCATAATGGCTGAGAATATCCTTATGTATCATTCATTGCCCGATGAATTGCAAACTTTAAAATTCTTGAAGAAGTGGAGTGATAGAAAGCATTTCTTTCTTCCAAGGGTCAATGGAGTTAACCTTGACATCCTTCCATACGAAGAATCAAGGCTTGAGCTTGGTTCGTTTCATATCGAAGAACCCACTGGCGACAATTATGCCAATGTCGAAGACATGGAGCTGATGATAATCCCGGCTGTGGCATTCGATCGGAAAGGAAATAGACTTGGACGTGGCAAAGGATTCTACGACAGGCTTCTCGCTACATCAAAAGCTACTAAAATCGGAGTTGGATATGAGTTTCAACTTTTCGACAGCATACCATCAGAGCCACACGATGTGGCAATGGATATGATTATTACGCAAAAAACCGTGATAAAAATGTAATTTTTTCGATGTTTTTGCGTCTAAGATTATATGGGGCTTATAAGGCATATTCGGCCTATAAGCCCTATTTATCGAATACAATTAACAAACAATAATAATAACAACATGAAAAGACTTACAAGTCTGGCAACCTTAATTCTTATGTTTGTGGTTGCCTTTGCGCAGCAGATGCAAATCACTCCGCTGCCACTCAAACCGGAGGTCAAGACAGGGGTTCTTCCCAATGGACTGACCTATTACATTCTCCATAACGAACAGCCTAAAGAGCGTGCTAACTTCTACATTGCACAGAAGGTAGGAAGCACTCTCGAGACTCAGGAGCAGCTTGGTCTTGCCCACTTCCTGGAGCACATGGCATTCAATGGCACTACACATTATCCCGGAAAGGACATGCTCAATTATCTTCAGAGCAAGGGCATCCGTTTTGGTTATGATATCAATGCCTACACATCTTTCGACGAGACCGTCTACAACATCGACAATGTAATCACTACTGACAAACCTCTTATGGACAGTGTGCTTCTCGTGATTCGCGACTGGTGTGACGGTATACTTCTCGAAGAGTCTGAAATCGAAGCAGAGCGTGGTGTCATCAATGAGGAATGGCGCTCCCGTAGCGATGCTCAGAATCGTATGTATACTGCTATCCTTCCTCAGATATTCAAGGAATATCAGTATCAGCAGATGCCTATCGGCAAGATGGAAGTTGTAATGAACTTCAAGCCGGAAACTTTGAGAGCTTACTATAAGAAATGGTATCGTCCTGATCAACAGGGTATCTTTATTGTAGGTGATTTCGATGCTGATGAGATGGAAAAGAAAGTCAAGGATCTTTTCTCAACAGTTGTCATGCCGGAAAACGCTGCTCCGCGTGAATATGTGGTAGTAAGCGATAATGAAAAGCCAATCTATGTTCATTTCGAAGACCCGGAACTTAGGAACACTACAGTCATGACTTTCTTCAAGCAAGACAAGATGCCTTGGGAAATGCGTAATTCAGTGGAAGGATATATGACTGAAGCATTGATTCAGACGGTTCTCGTCAAAATGATTCAAGATCGTCTTGATGAGTATTCCACAAATCCTGAGTGTCCATACGCTGCAGCCCAAGTGATGATTGATGATTTCCTTGTAGCTGCCACAAAAGATGCATTTGCTATTTATGTAGTTCCTGCAGGTGACATTCTTTCTGCCTATAATGCAGCCATGAGCATTGTGGCAAGAGCTTGTAAGACAGGTTTTACGCAGACCGAACTTGAGCGTGCCACTTCTGTTCTCTTGAATGGATATGAAAAGACATTCAATGAAAAAGACAAGACTTACAACAGCACTTACGCTCGTGAGCTTATACGTCATTTCATCGAGAATGAACCGACTCCCGGTATAGAAACAGAGCTTCAGCTTGCTAAGCAGATGCTCCCTATGATTCCCGTCGAAGCTTACAATCAGATAGCTGCTCAGATGCTTACTGCAGAAAATCAAGTGATCGTAGTGAGCCAACCACTCAATGACAAGACAAATATTCTTAAGGAAGAGGAAGTCATAGCTGCTCTCGAAGCTACAATCAATGCTCCGTATGAAGCATACGTAGACGAGGTGATCACTGATCCATTGATCGAAAAGCTTCCCGCTCCCGGAGCCATCAAGTCAACATCTAAGAATGAAGCAATGGGGACAACTGAATTTGTCCTTTCCAATGGAGTGAAAGTTATCCTTAAGACTACTGATTTCAAGGCTGACGAAATTGGTGTGACAGCTTTCCGTAAAGGTGGTAAGCAAGCATATTCCAAGGATCAAGCTGCTGATGTCCTTCTGATGCCGCTTGCTGTGGAACTTTCGAAGCTTGGCAAATTCGACATCAACACGATGAAGAAATACCTTGCCGGTAAGACTGTTTCTTTAGGATATGCTGTCAATAACTACACTGATGTGCTTGAAGGCGGTTCAAGTGTAAAGGATTTCGGAACTCTTATGGAAGTTATTTATGCATACTTCACTGAGTTGAATCCTGATGAAACTACATATCAAGCTCAAGTAGAACAGTACAAGCCGCTTCTTGCCAATCAAGATCAGCTTCCTAATATGATTTTCTCCCGTCAGCGTGCCAAGACCACTTACGGTGATAATCCTTTGATGGGTATACAGGATCTCGCAGTGTTTGAAAAGGCAAACTATTCAAACATGCTTTCATTGGCTAAGAAGAGCCTTGAAAATGCTGCTGACTATACCTTCATCTTTGTTGGCAATATTGATGAAGCTACTCTCCGTCCGATGCTTGAGCAGTATATAGCAACTCTTCCTTCTAAAGGTAAGGCTTCTGACTATAAAGTAGTGACAAACATTGATCCGGTCAAGGGTAAAGTTGAAGATAAATTTGACGTGGCAATGCAGACTCCCGCTTCTACAGTATTCAATCTTTATACAGGAAGCAACCTTACTTGGAATGTCAAGAATAGCATTATGATCGACCTTATGGGTGATGTTCTCGATATGGTATTCATTGAGACTCTCCGTGAAGATGAAGGTGGCACATACGGAGCTTCTGTATCGTCAATGTACAATTTCTCTAACAATATCTGGCAGCTGATGTATGCTTACCAGACAGCAGAGGACAAACTCGAACGTCTTGAGGCTCGTGCTGATAAGGAATTGCATGATCTTCTGAATAATGGTGCTAAAGCTGATCACTTCAATAAAGTGAAAGAGGCAGCTATCAAGCAGTATGAGATCAATTCAAAGACCAACAGCTATTGGGAAGGTGCTATCATGTCGGCTGAAAGAGGAGCAA
>CAMWQY010000211.1 GCA_947176355.1 uncultured Porphyromonadaceae bacterium | reverse complement strand
AAAAGCAACACTTACTCAACCACTAACTTACAAATTATATCACTATTACTTAAAAAGCTTTAGACTTGCTTGTCAAGAGAAATAAAATGCTATGCCAATTATTTCAAACCAAACTCTTTCCTCTCTTGACAATGCAAAATTAGTACATTTTTTTCGAATGTGCAAGAGTATTCACAAAAAAATTACCCCCACATCACAATTTTACCATTTTTGTCACAATATGACCAATAAATGTAATTTTATTGGCTTTGAGACGTGCGGGGACGCACTCGGAGAGGGCTTGCTACTTTGTTTGACGTGCGGGGGCGCATGCGGAGCATGCTTTATTACGTTTTTGACTCGGGGATGCACTCGGAGAGGGCTCGCTACTCTTGGCTTTTGCTTTAATAGAAAAAAATTAAGGAGAATGTGGAGGAATAATGAAATTTTTCATTATTTTTGCATCTAAATTAGTCAACAATGGAAAAGATAGAAAAGAAAAGGCTCGAAGCATTGCGCTCAGCAATGGCTGAGAATGGCATAGACTGCTGCATCATCAACAGCACAGACCCGCACCAGAGTGAGATCCCCCCTGCCCATTGGCGGGGAAGGGAGTGGCTTACCGGTTTCAAGTCGGAAAACGGCACCAATGGTATTGCAGTAGTCACCAAAGACCATGCATACGTATGGACCGACAATAGATTTTTTATTCAGGCACGTCAGCAACTTGACGGGACAGGATTTGAAATGATGCCCCTTGACGGTCCTGAAGCCGTAGACCTTATTGAGCATGTGGCGAAAATTATGCCGGAAGGTTCAGTGGTAGGCATCGATGGTATGACATTCAGCAGCACTGATGCTGAAAATATGCGCGAGGCATTTGAGGAAGCCGGATTAAACTTTGCCACAGATTTCCCAATGTTCGACTTTATATGGCAGGATCGCCCGAGCCAGCCACTCAACCCGCTTTTTATCCATGACGAGGAAATCGTAGGAGAGACAGTTGACTCCAAGATATCAAGAATAATGAAGGAAGTGGAAAAGGAAGGAGCAGATGCTATCCTTATGTCGGCACTCGACGACATAGCGTGGGCTACCAACCTCAGGGCCGCAGAGGACGTAGCTTTCAGTCCCATGTTTCCTGCCTTCCTTTATCTTGACAAGGAAGACAACAGGATTATCTTTATAAAGGAAGAAAAACTGACTGAAGAAACAAGAGATTTCCTAAAGAAATACCATATAGAAATACGCGGATATGACGAGGCTCCGGGATTTGCAGAGACACTTTCCCCGGCTACATGCGTTCTTATCGACCCCACGCTGACTGCGGTCGCTATAGCTGAAGGGATACCCACTGCAATTGAAGGAGGGAAGAGTGTCGCTAAACTCAAAAGCGTTAAAAACGATACTATGCTCCGCCATTGGCGCACTGCGATGGAGAAGGACGGAGTGGCTCTCGTAAGACTGTTCAAATGGATCGACGAGGAATTTCCCAAGGGAGAGCTCACGGAGATGAGCATCGCACGTAAGCTCCGTGAATGCCGTCTCTCTGACCCGGATTGCGTCGACGAGAGTTTCGCTGCCATTGTAGGCTGGAACGGACATGGAGCCATCGTACACTACGAGCCTACCGACGAGACGGATGTGCCTGTCACGGGACGAGGTCTGCTGCTCATCGACAGTGGCGGCCAGTATCTTCAGGGCACCACCGACATCACCCGCACCATAGCGTTGGGTGGCGAACCAACACAAGAACAGAAGCATGACTTTACGCTCGTATTGAAAGGGATGATAGCTCTTGCAAGAGCCACTTTCCCCAAGGGTACACGCGGAGCACAACTCGACATCCTCGCCCGACAATTCCTCTGGAACGAAGGGAAAGCATATTATCATGGCACCGGCCACGGAGTGGGCTTCTTCATCAACTGCCATGAGGGTCCTGCCCAGATCCGCATGAACGAGATTCCGGTAGCTCTCGAACCGGGAATGGTGATGAGCGATGAGCCGGGACTATATATCGAGGACAAGTATGGAATACGCTGCGAGAACATGCTGGCAGTGGAACTTTGGAAGAGCAATGAATTTGGCGACTTCTACCGCTTCCGCAATCTGACGCTATTCCCCTTCGACAAGAGCCTTATAGAATGGGGGATAATCACACCGGAAGAAAAGGAATGGCTGGAAGATTATCACAAGGAAGTATACGAACGGCTCTCCCCTCTCCTATCGGAAGAAGAAAAAGAATGGCTCTCCAAGCAATGCATAATGCTTTAATTAGAACAATTAGTCCAATTAGACTTATTAGTCCAATTAGGCTAATTAGCCTAATACATATAACTTAGAAATTAACTGACAACTAAAAAAGATATGGCTATAATACAAGAAGTGAGGGGATTTACCCCGGTGATAGGCAAGGATTGTTTCCTTGCTGCAAATGCAGTAGTAGTAGGCGATGTCGTCATTGGCGACGGCTGCAGTGTATGGTTTGGCGCGGTGCTTCGTGGCGACGTGAACTCAATCCGCGTGGGGAATGGCGTCAATATCCAGGACGGCAGTGTGCTTCACACACTCTATGAGAAATCCACAATTGAAATCGGCGATCATGTTTCAGTAGGGCACAATGTGGTGCTTCACGGATGCAAGGTGGAAGACTATGCACTGATCGGCATGGGAGCCGTCGTGATGGACAATGCAGTGGTAGGAGAAGGGGCTATTGTTGCAGCCGGCTCAGTGGTGCTCAGCAATACAAAGATCGGCAAGCACGAACTCTGGGCAGGATGTCCGGCAAAATTCGTCAAGATGGTAGAGCCGGAGAAAGCCAAGGAGATGAACATCAAGATTGCAAACAACTATCACATGTATTCTACGTGGTATGGACCACAAGACTAATCTGCCGATAGCAGTAGACATAAAAGAGGCAAAAGAGAGGGAGACAGACTTGAGGATATTGAGTCTGCTCTCCCAGTCTTTCCCAAATGTACAGGCAGCGAGCACCGAGATCATAAATCTCGAGGCGATCCAAAACCTGCCCAAAGGAACTGAGCATTTTGTGGCGGACCTTCATGGAGAGCATGAGGCGTTTTCTCACATACTTCGCAACGCATCGGGCAATATACGCAGAAAAGTGACAGAGATATTCGGCAATTCACTTAGGGAACAGGATATCCGAAATCTTTGCACACTCATTTATTACCCGGAAAGCAAATTGGAGTATACTAAAGCGGAGGAAGACAATATGGAGGATTTCTATAGTGTCACTCTTCATCAACTGATACTTGTGCTTCAGTCTGTATCATCCAAATATACTCGCTCGCGAGTTAGAAAGGCTCTCCCGAAAGAATATGCCTACATAATAGAGGAATTGCTGCATGAATCGCCTACCGATTATGACAAGGATGCTTATTTCCGTCGCATCATAGAGACTATTATCTCTACAGGACAGGCAGACAACTTCATAATCGCGCTCTGCAACGTGATCCAGCGCCTGAGCATCGACCAGCTCCATATTCTTGGCGATATTTTCGATAGAGGGCCCGGGGCACACCTTATTATGGACACACTTTGCGCCTACGAGCGGTTTGACATACAATGGGGCAATCACGACGCGCTATGGATGGGAGCAGCTGCGGGAAACGACGCATGCATAGCCAATGTATTGCGCCTTTCACTGCGCTACGGCAACATGGCTACTCTCGAAGATGGATATGGCATCAACCTCGTGCCACTCGCCACTTTTGCTCTTGAGACATACGGCGACGACCCGTGCGAGGGATTCGGACCTCATATCATGGACGGAGAACACGCTCCCGACGAGAAATCACTCCAGCTATGGGCTAAGATGCACAAAGCTATCAGCATCATACAGTTCAAACTCGAGGGGCAGACCATCGACAGGCGTCCGGAGTGGCAGATGGAAGACCGCAAACTGCTGCATCTAATCGACAAAGAGAAGGGAGTGATCAATATCAATGGGAAGGAATATGAGCTGAAAGACACTAATTTCCCTACCATATCTACAGAAAATCCGTATGAACTGACTGAAGAGGAAGCCTCGCTTGTGGATAAACTCCACCATTCATTTATGGTAAGCGACAAGCTGAACCGTCACGTGCAATGTCTGCTCTCACACGGGTGCATGTATGCTATCTACAACTCCAACTTGCTCTTCCATGCCTCTATGCCTCTAAATGAAGACGGAAGCCTGAAGGAGGTTGAATTGAACGGAGCGACATACAAGGGGCGTGAACTGATGCATCGTATTGGGATGATGATGCGTGCGGCTTTCAATGATGATACGGATCCGGAGCTTAAGAAGTTTGCTATAGACTATTACTGGTATCTGTGGTGCGGGAAAGACTCTCCTCTTTTCGACAAGTCGAAGATGGCTACTTTCGAGCGATATTTCATCAAGGACACTTCTACCCATACGGAAGAGAAGGGCAACTATTATAAGCTGCGCAACGATGAGAAAATAATCGACGGTATACTTGACGCTTTCGGAGTGGAGGGGGAACATCGCCACATCATAAACGGGCACGTGCCCGTGAGGGCTGCCAAGGGCGAGAGTCCGATGCGTGCCAACGGAAAGCTTCTTGTAATAGACGGAGGTTTTTCGAAGGCTTATCATTCCACTACAGGGATAGCCGGATATACTCTCGTATATCACAGCCGTGGACTGGAGCTTGTGCAGCATGAGCCGTTCGAGTCGGCGGAGAAAGCTGTAAAGGAAGGGACAGATATCTTGGGCTCGAAGCAGATTGTAGAGCTATCTGCCAAGAGGCTCAGAGTTCGCGACACCGACAAGGGTCATGAGCTACAGGGCCAGATTGACGAGCTCAAGGACCTGCTACATGCCTTCCGGCACGGATTGGTCAAGGAGCGACACTTACAGTAATATATCAACAATATCATGAATTTTATAAAATACATAATAATATTATCGGCTTTACTGTTCAATTCGCTTGGAGTGCGTGCGGATATTCCTTCGGTTGATGAGGAGAGCGATTTCCATAAGCTTTCGGGAAATCTTCGCGCTTATCCGTA
>CAMWQY010000210.1 GCA_947176355.1 uncultured Porphyromonadaceae bacterium | reverse complement strand
GTAGATGACCGTTATGTATGATACCTGCCACGATAGGCGCTGACATTCTCTCACCGAGACTTACAATCACATTTAAGGTCTTATCGGGAAGATGTCCGATCAATGAAATGCCTTCGTACGTGCGTTTGAGTTCATCAATAAGAGAACCTACTATTGAAGTCACATCGTTCTTGCGCTCTTCCCTTACCAATTCATTTATAATAATATAATGTCTGTCAGCTATTGCATCTGCTTCCGATTTCCAATCTCCACCTTCAGCTGCCAGTCGGGCAGTGGCAATTAGTTTATCGGTCAGTCCACCGAGAGCTGACACTACCACAACCGTATCTGACGGAAGGGCTTCTACTATGCTTCTAACGTTTTTCAGGCTTTCTACAGTTCCAACTGAAGTGCCTCCGAATTTCAATACATTCATGGTGCAAAATTACAAAAAAAATGTGACGTTTCAAACCGAAATCATCCACGAGCGTTAATATTGTATAAATAATCTTGATTTAAATTACTATACTATGAACACCGCAGTAAAAACTTATACCGACTATAATGGATTTATCGAAGCTCTTCGTCGAGCTGAGGCATATCGGATACGTAATAAATCCAAAGAACAGCAAGTAGCTGATGTCCTTAATTTCAAGCCTATCACGCATGCAGATATGGAAGAAATATTCTCATATCTGACGATGGAGAAGGGCCGAACTACAGATTTTTCTTATGCAGGAATTCTAATGTGGATAGACTACTTCAAATACGAATACGCCATACAAGATGATACTCTATTTATAAAAGGCGTCGTGGAGAACGATACTGACACACCCGCGTTCTCTCTTCCCATTGGAAAGCTTCCATTGAAAGATAGCTTGGAGAAGATCAAGGAATATTGTAGACAAAAAGAAATTCCGGCAGTGCTATCTGCAGTCCCGGAATATGCATTGGAAGAACTTGAGGAAGCCGGAATAGAATCTATCAATCCATTGGATGATTGGGGAGATTATCTATACGATGCACAAATGCTTTCCACTTTGACAGGAAAGAAGATGAGCAAGAAACGCAACCATGTCAATAAGTTTAACTCTCTATATCCGAATCACAGGTTAGAGCTTTTGGACTCATCTAACGCAGACAAAGCACTCGAATTTATGAGTATCATTGATGAAGAAGGAGATAAGTCACCAATGGCAATAGAAGAAAGACGAATGACACGGAAATTGCTTGAGATGATCAAGGAAGGAGATATCCGACTTGAAGGAGCGATCCTAATGGTGGGCGACGAGATAGCTGCTTTTACCATCGGGGATGTAAAGAATGATACACTTTTCGTACACGTCGAGAAAGCTTCGCGAGCGTTTGAGGGCAGCTATGAGAAAATCAATAAAGAGTATGCAGCCATGATGTGTGAAAGGCATCCTGAAATTCTTTATATAAATAGGGAAGATGACTCCGGAGATGAAGGGCTAAGATATGCCAAGCAGTCATATCATCCGATAGACATTCTCAAGAAATACAACATAGCTCTTTAAGAATCAACAAAAAACATTCTTGAAAATTTATTTATGTTTCTATGATTTTGCAGAATGGATAATTTTTGGTAATTTTGCATTATAAAAAGAGTAATTGAGCTCTTGAATAAAAGAGAATCAGATAAAAAGAATTTTCCAAAAATTAGAAAGAGATGAGTGACGTACTTGTCATCATACCGACATATAATGAAATAGAAAACATCAGCCTGATGCTTCGGACAGTGATGAAACTTCCGGATGGATTTGATGTTCTTGTGATCGATGACGGAAGTCCGGATGGCACTGCAGATGCTGTGAGAGCTTCTATGAGAGAACATCCGGGGAGAATTCATCTTGAATGCAGGACGGGGAAACTTGGATTAGGTACGGCATACATACATGGTTTTAAATGGGCGCTGTCCAGAGACTATCAGTATATCATTGAGATGGATGCCGACTTTTCACACAATCCCGATGATCTGACTCGTCTTTATCATGAATGCAAAGATAGGGAAGCCGACGTCTGTGTAGGGTCGCGATACATAACCGGGGTCAATGTAGTCAACTGGCCGATGGGAAGAGTATTGATGTCATATTTTGCATCAGCCTACGTACGATTCATCACAAGAATGCCATTGCATGATTCCACGGCTGGATATGTATGCTATCGAAGGAGGGTTCTTGAGGCAATTGACTTGGACAAAATAGAATTTAAAGGATATGCATTCCAGATAGAAATGAAATTCAAGTCATGGAAAAAGAAATTTAAAGTTGTCGAGATCCCAATCATCTTTGTCAATAGGCAACTCGGGACATCCAAGATGAACTCAAGTATTTTTGGAGAAGCTGTATTTGGAGTAATCTCTCTCAGGCTTAAGGCATTGTTTGGCAAATTATAAATTATAAATATGAAGTAATCCCCTGCTCTTTTAAGAACGGGGGATTAATTTATATTTGAAGAAACTGGAGCATCAGTCGCCTCTATAGTATAACTGCAGGTAGCAACGCGAGATGAAATCATGGAAGCGGGCTACAATTTCATAATCATCGCTTCCGGGGAATTTAGCATCAGGAAGCCACCCTTTCTCGCAGATATAAGCAAGAAGATCATGAGGACATACGCCTCTGACAGTAAGGAGGTCGATTGCATGAGAAGATGCAAACTCCTTTTCATAATATGGATTCAATGGAGACTTTATGCAACGGCAAATATCAACTGCTACCAGTAATCCCTTTTGGGGATTTGCCATTAGGACGAAATCACGACAGTCTTTCAACTGAGTAAGATGCTCTTCCCCGGCTTTCCATCCGAGAGAATTAATAAGAAATTCATTTAAAGCCTTATATCCTTCTATGAATTTTACCGTTTCACCCCCGGTAGCTTCAGTAAGCTTCACAAAAGCCGGATGCATCAGCGACTCCTCTTTTCGCTCACGCCTTTTAGACAATTTGTGATTAATCGTCAGATGCACCCATTCTCCTATATAGAGAGCAAGTGGTCCGGTCGGTTCTTTTTTGACAGTTTCCTGGATAGCATTGGCTATTTCTTCATTTCCTTTCCCTTCAGCCAACATTTCTGAAACTATTTGATTGGAAGTTAGAGCAAAAGCCGGACGCAGGAGCCAACTATGCAGATACAGCCAACTCCCGAGGCGAAGAATCATATCTTTATCTTCTTCGGCATAGACATCAAGTTCATGGGCAAGATGATAGCCTTGTGGAACCGGAGACTCTTCGTATACATCTTCAAGTTCCTTAAACCAAACGTCAGCCAATGCAACAATTTCTTGATCAAAAGGATAGATACATCTGTCGTCGGAATACATCGCAATAGCGTACCATACGATGAAACCTACGTCTTCTCTGTTTAGCTCATAATCGATATAATCGTCTGAGACATTGAAAAATGGGACCGGAGTTCCATATAGACGACGGCACTCATCAATGAAACCATGCCAAAGACCTGCATCGGCAATCATGTCTTGGAAATATCCTACGACACACAACGCAGCACGCTCGATTAGGGCAGAATGAAACTTTGAGACATTATTGTCCTTCTCAGCTAATTCAATCAGACGGTTTGTAAGATTGAAATAATATCTATCTGTCGGCGTTTCTTCCGGGCAACATGGTTGCCCGAGAAGGAAAGATTCAAATTTTAGCATATTACTTCGACAAGTTTAGACTGAGGCACTTTGGTCTGAGTGCCATCTGCCATGTTCTTGACAGTGGCTGTAGCTTCGGCAAGTTCCGTATCACCGATAATGACCACATATTTTACGCCTTCTGAATTAGCATATTGCATCTGCTTCTTCATCTTAGCCATATCAGGGTAAAGCTCAGCAGAAACACCTGCCTCGCGAAGCGTCTTTACGCATTTCAAGGAAGCTGCAGCTTCATCTTTTCCGAAATTAATGAAGAGGGCTTTTACACTTCCGGTGATTTCTTCCGGATAAAGATTCAGTGCGTTCAAGACATCATAAATACGGTCTGCACCAAATGAAATACCTACACCTGACAATCCTGACACACCGAATACGCCGGTGAGATTATCATATCGTCCACCACCTGTGATTGAACCGATTTCCACGTCGAGAGCTTTGACCTCAATAATTGTACCGGTGTAGTAATTAAGGCCTCGAGCAAGGGAGACATCGAGATCTATCCCGCAAGAGTGCCCGAGATTTTCAAAGCCGGAAAGAACTTCCTTCATTTCTTCTACACCCTTCATACCTATCTCACTTTCAGCAAGGATGTCGGAAAGTTTTTCGAGTTTTTCATCGTTTGAGCCGTCAAGTTCAAGCAGCGGACGCAATGACTCTATTGCTTTTTCGCTAAGACCCTTCTCACGAAGTTCGGCATTTACATTTTCTATACCAATCTTATCAATCTTGTCGATAGCAACTGTGATATCTACAATTTTATCGGATTCGCCTATAATTTCAGCAATTCCGGTAAGAATCTTACGATTGTTGACGTGAATACAGGTGCGAATGCCGAGTTTCTGCATCACATAATCAATGAGCGCAAGAAGTTCAACCTCGTTGTTGAGAGAATCAGATCCAACTACATCAGCGTCACATTGATAAAATTCACGATAGCGTCCCTTTTGCGGACGGTCAGCACGCCAGACAGGTTGAATCTGGAAACGTTTGAAAGGCATCTGGATTTCGTTGCGGTGCTGAACTACAAAACGGGCGAACGGAACGGTAAGGTCGTATCTAAGTCCTTTTTCACAAAGTTGATTTGTGAGTCTTGGAAGGTTTTTTGCTTCAAGATCAGCAGGATCGACGTCTTTCAAGAAATCTCCTGAATTGAGAATCTTAAAGAGAAGTTTATCGCCTTCCTCTCCATATTTACCCATCAAAGTAGAGAGATTCTCCATAGCCGGAGTCTCGATCTGACGATAGCCAAAGAGACGGAATGCCTCGCGGATAGTGTCGAAAATGTAGTTCCTGCGGGCCATTTCTACGGGAGAAAAGTCGCGTGTGCCTTTAGGTATGCTTGGTTTTTGTGCCATTTCTTATATAATGAATTATAAT
>CAMWQY010000209.1 GCA_947176355.1 uncultured Porphyromonadaceae bacterium | reverse complement strand
TGGTGTAGCAGCGGAATGGTAGGATAAATTGTCCTTGTTTTCTTAGGTCTGTGGAAAGATCGAGAAGAAACTCAGCCGCCTTTTGGAGTATGGCTTGTGTGATGCGCTCTGCAGTGGCAGGGTCGACAAGGGATATTTCTCCTGACAGCATCAGATTTGCCTTCTCCTTCTCCCCTGCCAACAGAGGAATGCGTAGTGTTGTCGTCGGGTAGGTGCCGGTGGGATTTATGGAGAGCATGCCTTCCGGCATGCGGACTGTTTCGTCGGAGCCATACGTGGGCCACAGGCTGGAAAGCCTGCTTTGCATGAATTCGCCGTCGCGGCAGTTGAAATCAGTGGCTTTCGGGTCTTTTTTTATTAGAGGGATGAGCATCTTTTATAATTGAGAATTGGGAATTAACTATGATTTATCATGATTACCCATGGTTTATCATGGCGAAGCTTAGTTCATGATTCATAATTAATAGTTGTTGTAGATGATGGAGCGTGCGGTGGAGGGGGCGAGGAAGAATTCGGGGGCGCCGGAGTAGATGGCGATTGTGACAGCTTCGATTTTGGAGTAGGTGGGGCATTTGCGTCTTAGTTTCTGATACTTCTCGTATAGAGCGAGATACATCCGTTGCCGTTCAGGATTCATCCTCTTTATGGAGGCGGGATCTTTCTCGATACGGCTCATGATGTCGCGAGCACGGTCAGGGTCTACCCAGAATCGGGAGGTTGGGGTTTTGACGGTTCGTTTGATCACGGTGTCGCTGGTGGAGTAGACTCCCTGGCTGAAGAATGCCTTGCGGAGCTCGGCATCTCTCTGAGCATTGAAGTCGCTGTGGCTTCCTTTCTTTTTCATAAGCATTGCATAGTTTAAATTTATCTGATGCAAAATTATGACACAGCAAAGCACTTATCAAAATAGATTATGTTAAAAATTGTAAAAGACTGCATGGTTTTGTGCAGTGAGGTGCGGATTGCTGGCGCTTCGCTCGCTTGGCCGCTGCTTGCGGGCGTAACTATTCAGCGAATATCTTGTTAGTTCTCACACAGAGGGCACACGGAGCTTTTTATACTTACAGATATTCATAAATGAGATAATTTTATTAAATCATACTGATATCATCCACAAAGGGGCATTGCTTCGCTCGCCCTTAAAGCCCACGGAGACTTTCGCTGAATAGTTGCTTGCGGGCTTCAATTTGTGAAAGAATATTTAAAAATTGCTTTTTTATAGTGATTTTTATCCAAAGTTTGAAATATTTTTTGTAAATTTGCACATTAATGCGTAGATTTGCTAATAGGCTATGCCTTATCTCTGACATTTCAGCGACATCAGCACTCCTTTCGGATTAATAACGTGATAATAAATTAAACAACAATAAAACTTAACAATCTAACAATGACAAGTACTTTACTTAAAAAAGTAGAGCGGTTTCGCCATTTGGTGATCCTGCTCCTTGCGGTGTGTGGCTACGCCACAGCTGACGCGCAACTTTCTTCAGACGAAATCAGCGAGGCAATCCTCGTAGAAGGCTCAGTGCCAGTGAAATGGACTAATGACGCGGAGCATCCGTGGTATATTGCAACTGATGATATGGGAATCCATTTGCGAAATCCAGAACACGGAGATAGTGAATCGATAACTACCACACTTGAATTTACTTATTCATCGTCTTATCCTACAGAGTTATCTTTGTCAACATGGACATATGGAGGCAATTTGTATATTGAACTTGATGGCGAGGATAAAGGGGGTGTACCTGATAACTGGATTACAAATAGATATGTTGTACCGGCAGGCACACATATAGTGAAGTTCATATATACTCATGCATATAATTATTATAATTGTACAATTAGGTCTGTACGCATTTGGGAATGCAAGGAATTGGAATCAGCATGTGTGAAAGAAGGATCACTTCCGCTGGTTTTTGAGGATGATAGCGATCTCGAACACATGTGGATTGCAGAGAATGGCTATATACGCACTCCGAACGATGCATCTCAACACAAACTTACGACTACCTTTACAGTTACAGGTAGACCTGCCGTTTTTGCTTATCAGATGAGAACACCCAATAATGATGCTATAGACATGAACGTGTATGTTGATGGTTATAATTATGCAAATCATTATGCCAGTTATGATACATCTTGGAGAAGTGGTTCAATTGTCTTGTATCCCGGTACATACACAATAGAATTCGAGAGTACTCCAGTCTATGGGTATAGAAACTCAATAGAGATACGTAATGTACGTCTTGAACAGAACTGGTATGACGTTAAGCTTAATAACCCCGGCGAACTCGCTGTTAGAGTTACGCAGGCACTGGAAGGTCAACCTCTTCAGAACATGGATTTGCTTAAAATCACTGGAACAATGAATTCTGATGATTGGGCATCAGTAAAACTTCTTACAGGAATAAAGGCTATAGATTTCACTGAGACTGCTATCACCTCTCTTCCGGATGAGGGTCTTAAGGATCTTTCGCACTTAAGTACTGTAATACTTCCTGAAACACTCAAGGAAATAGGAAATTCCGCTTTTGTTGGCACAAATTTCTATCAGATTTCAATTCCAGCTTCTGTAACTTCTATTGGAAACTATGCATGGAGTGGTACTCCATTGAGATCTGTTACGTTCGCTAAAGACTCTCAGCTTAAGACCATAGGACATTCTGCTTTTAGAGAAACCAAAATTGTTGAGTTTGATATGCCGGATTCTGTTGAGAAACTGGCTGTTGCTGGTTATTATAGTTGGCAACCGGATGTTTCCTGTTTATTTTCTGAGTGTAAGTCGTTGACAAAACTCCATCTTTCAGAAGGTCTAACCGGAGTGGAGGGATATGTGACCTCAGGATGTTCATCCCTTACAGAGGTGAATATACCTCGAAATTCTCAGTATATTGAATATAGTGCATTTAACGGAACTGCAATCAAATCAATAGATATTCCGGAGACAGTGACGTATATTGGCAATAGTGCTTTTGCTTATTCCTCCCTCGAGTCAATAACCATTCCTAAGGATGTAACCAGCATTGGTTATGAGGCTTTCACATATTGCGAAAATCTTGAGACTGCTCATCTGAATTCCCATTGCTGGGATATGTCCAGAAATTTCTATCGTTGTCAAGCATTGAAAAAACTGATATTGCCGTGTGCTACTCCTCCTACAGTTAACACTGATTCTTATTATGATCCATTTGGAGAAGTTACAAAGTCTAATGTGACCTTGGTAGTTCCGGATTTTGCGTTTGATACATACCGTACGAATTCCTACTGGTATCAGTTCACAAACACGATAAAAGGTGATGAGGCATCCATCAACGATTATTGGGCAATCCGTGGTACTCTCAATCTTAATAATACCCTTGTCATGCAGGGTAACCCTTCAGTTGAGATGATTGAAGGAGGTACGCTTACTTTGGATGCTAACTCAGCTCAGACCTTCAATGAATTTACATACAATACGAGCGAGGGTACGCCTGCAGTGGTATTGAGCCAAAGCAATTCAGTAAAGGCTGACCGTCTTGTATCGAAATTTTATGTGGACTTTGCAAATGAATGGTACTTCTTCTCTCCAGTAACCGACGTAAAAATGAGCGATATCACCTACCCATCGACTGATTCTTGGGTGATCCGCTATTATGACGGAGCAAGCAGAGCGAGTGAGGATAATGCTTCAGGCAATTGGAAGAATGTTCCTGCTGACGGTACTCTTAAGAGCGGTCAGGGCTATATTTTCCAGGCTCGTGAGACCGGTTGGCTCTATCTTCCGGCAGCTTCTACAGAAGAGCATGATAAATTCTTCGGTGCAAATTCCGTGACATTCGAACTTGCTGACAACGCATGCGAGACTGAGGCTAATGCCGGTTGGAACTTCGTTGCCAATCCATATCCTACATACTACGACATCTACTACATCGACATGCAGGCTCCAATCACTGTTTGGACCGGCAGCACTTACCGCGCTTACTCTCTCAATGACGGTGACCGTGGCGATGACACATTCGTGCTCCGTCCGATGCAGCCATTCTTTGTGCAGAAGTCTGCTGACACACCCGATCTTTCCACTGGAATGCCGCTTGTAGGTCGCCAGATCAACACTACCATAGACCGTTCACGCGCTCCGCGTCCTGTAGTAGTGGATGAGAACCGTCATAAACTCAACCTTCAACTCTTCTGCAACGACAACGAAGAAGCTGATGACTACACACGCGTAGTGCTCAACGAACAGGCTTCAATGGCATACGAGCCAGTACGCGATGCTTCCAAGTTCATGAGCATGGATGCCAACGTGGCTCAGCTATACACACTTGGCAATGACAGACACCCGATGGCTATCAATGAGCGACCATACGAGGACGGCAATGTTGCGCTTGGTGTGCTTCTTCCTGCGGCTGACCGTAGCTACCGTATCTCAGCGCAGCGTGCCGACCGTCAGGCTTGGCTTTATGATGCAGAGACAGGAATCGAATTCGATCTGACTGAAGGAGACTATGTCTTTACTGCCTCCAAGACCGGAATTGACAACTCTCGCTTCTCAATCCGCTTTGCTCCCGCTGTCACAGCAGTAGAGGGCATAGAAGCTAATGTCGTGAAGGTTTCAGGCAATGCAGGTTCTATTTCAGTGACTGCATCTGCAGGAGCAACTGTAGCCGTATATGGAACTGACGGTAGCATCATCACCAACACTGTAGCTGTAAACGGAAGCCTTGAGATTGAGGTAGCCGGTGGTGTATATGTAGTGAAGGTGAATGGCGAGTCATTCAAGACAATCGTAAAATAAGATTACTTAACCCCCATAAGATATGAGGTTACTCAAAATTATGCTTACGCTGTTGGTGTCCCTGATATGGGGCACTGCAGCGAAAGCCCAATACAATCCGGCAGATCCACCGGAGCCGGGGGTCAATTTCACCCTGACTACACGGTGCGTGCCGGCAGAAGCCGGAAGCTATATTTATGGAGGCGGTACGCATGCTTTCGGAAGTGAAGTCTTTATGCAGGTCTCCAATACTCAAGGTTACCGTTTTGTATGTTGGGAGAATGAAGAC
>CAMWQY010000208.1 GCA_947176355.1 uncultured Porphyromonadaceae bacterium | reverse complement strand
TAGTTGTACGCAGCGGACCAAAAGCAACTTCAGCTTTCTTACCCTGTATCGAAATAATCTGACCGGCAGAGCCGGAGCCATCCATCTTAACCCAATCACCAACCGCCAATGACGCTTTCTCAACAACCTGCTTATTCTTCGAAACAGACTGATCCCTTGATTTTCTACTTTTATGTTTAAGAGGTTTCAAAGCATCAGGCAGAGAATGTTCTTCTGCAGGTTCCTTTAGACTTTCCTTATAATCCTCCAGTTCCCTACGTATCTGACGGGTCCGCTCCTTCTCTGCTTCTGCATTCTTTATGTCACGTATAGCTTTTTCAAGTCTTGCATTGGCTGACTTCAAAATTTCCCGCGCCTCCTCACGAGCATCCCTTATTATTTCCGCCCTCTTCTGCTTGAGGTCGGAAGCCGTATCCTCGTACTTCTCAAGAAGTTTGTCGAGATGCTGCTCCTTTTCCTTTATGCTCTGACGCTTATTGCTCCAATATTTGCGATCTCGCGCGATGTCGAGCAAATATTTGTCAGAATTCACATAGTCAGAACCTACAAGATCTTTTGCCATATCAATGACATCTGTCGGAAGACCGATATTTCTTGCTATCTCTATTGCAAATGAGCTTCCAGGATTTCCTACCGACAGCTGAAATGTAGGACGCAGATGCTGGCGGTCATAAAGCATCGCACCATTTATAAATCCCGGAGTTTCATCGGCAAAAGTCTTGAGATTCTGATAGTGTGTGGTCACAAGACCAAAGCAGCCGGACTCCCCGAGACGATAAAGAATAGCCTGAGCCAGAGCACCACCGATCTGTGGTTCGGTACCTGAACCCATTTCATCTGCGAGCACAAGCGTAGCAGGACCGGATCTTCGGAGAAAATCTTTCATATTCCTTAGATGAGATGAATAGGTAGACAGATCATTTTCCATAGACTGCTCATCTCCTATATCCACAAGAATATTCTCGAAGATCCCCATATGTGAATTATCATATAAGGTAGGGAGAACACCGCATTGCATCATATACTGAATTATACCCACAGTTTTAAGAGCCACTGATTTCCCACCGGCATTAGGTCCCGAAATAATTAGAAACCGATGTTCTGCATCAAGGTGAAGATTCATGCTTACCACGCTTCTGCCTTGCTGACGAAGAGTCAGGAAAAGAGCCGGGTGAAAAGCGTTGAACCAGTCAATCTCAGGATTTTTCCCGACATGCGGCAACGCACCTCCCACTAAATCTGCGAACCGCGCCTTAGCCTTGATGAAATCAAGATACCCGATTGACAGACACCCGGCTTCAATAAGGTCGATATCAGGACGAATAATGTCAGCAATAGATATAAGTATTCTGACAATCTCACGGCGTTCCTGCATCTGCAGTTCCCTCAGGCGGTTACCAGCCTCCACAACTTCCGCAGGCTCGATGAAGACAGTCTTACCTGTAGCAGATTCGTCATGCACAATACCATTTACACGCCGCTTCATAGCAGCAGAAACAGGAAGAACCATTCGACCATCGCGCATGGACGGTGCCACATCCTTATCAACAATACCCTCTGCAGCAGCACGGTCAAGGACTTTCCTCATCGCTCGTGCGATAGACCCATTGGCAGAGGAGATGCTACGACGGATTTCCGCCAATTCCGGAGAAGCATTGTCCTTAACTTCTCCAAATCTATTTATACATCTCTCAATCTCACGCTCCACTGCAGGGAAAGAGACCAAATTCTCAAACTCCTTCTTAAGTTCCGGATAAAGGGGGGAAGAACTATCGTCCTGATTGCGAGAGAAAAAATTTCTGACTTCAGAAATAGAAGCCAACATTTTACCAAGATCACGTAGGCGCTCAGCCGACATGAATGAACCAAATGCTTTTATTTCATTTAAATAAGGGACAACATCATAGACATTTGAGCCGGGAAGGTCTATAGAACTCCTCACCAGCCTCAACATTTCGTCTGTCTGCTTAAGCAAACGAACGACAGTGATAAAGTCGGAGGAAAATTCCATGGAATCCACTGCCTCCCTACCCATACGGGAAGTGCAGAGAGAAGATATTTCACTACGTATAACATCGAATCCTAACTTTGATTCTATTTCCTTGGATCGGGACATCTTTACTTTAATGTTATTAATGAAGTTGTTTAAACTTATTTACGAATTCAAAAAATCACCAAGAAGAGTTAAAACTAAGATTCTTTTTATTAATCTTCCGCCATCTTTTCGGCATCTTTTGCCTCTTTCATCAGTCATGATGCCCGCATCATTCCTTCTTCAAGAGACAAAATCTGCTCGAAAACCTGACGAAATCTTAATAAAAAAATAAGTCTAAACAACTTCAATATTAGTCTGAGCTTTATAGTATGGATTTTCTTTCAAGCATATCGAAGGGTGGTATCAAACCGAGTTACGGAATGAAACCACCCTTGTATCCACAAATTACCTATCACAAATACAGGAAAGAGAAATTCGGGAAAACCAGTCAAGCCTCTCAGGCTTTCTTAGCGTTTTCCTCTTCGAGGATCTTGACAGCCATATCATAGATGGTAGTGTCGTCAAGCACCACGATTCCCCCATCAGGACCCGGCTCAATATGCATACCGATGTTCTTACCGAACTCATAGTTAACACCGCCGAAATAGTTGCGGACGGTCTGTACAGTGAGGTTAAGCTGGTCGGCAATGCGACGAGTTGCTCCGTCGGGCAGACTGTCTTTGAGTCTGCGAAGTTCGTTGAATGTGATGGTTTTGCTCATACTATTAGTATTTGAGGTTTGCTATTTTAGTATTTGAGATTCAAATTTACACATTTTTTTTCAGAAAACATAATTTTTCTTTGAAAAAAAATGTGTTATACAACATATAAAAAACACAAGATTGCGAATTTCAATGATTTATGTCCATTTAGCAATTGACACTACGCCAAATAGAGCAATATTATATGACAGCTATGTCTGTTGACCTGAGCCAACCTTCAATATCAGCATTAAGACGAACCTTATACCATGTCGGAACACCTTCGACATCAGTCTCTTCAGCTATAATCTCCAAACGCGTGCCTTGGCACAATTGATTAGTAGCAGGCTTCGAATCGGAAGAAGGTTCTATAAGAAGCGGTGTCTTGTACGCCATCAGTACCGCCTCATCATGAGAATCAAAGTAACTTGCACTCATAAAGGCGAAAACCGTGAACATTACAGAGATAAAGAACAGCGATATACCTCCGAAAAATCCGGTCTTACGCAACAGGACGTTGCTGCAAAAGAGATATACTGCAACACCTCCGAGGAAAAGGATAAAAGAAATGACCCCAAGACGTGCCCATACATCATACCTCACATCTTTTGCAATCAATCTGTAAGCAGAAGTGAAAAAAGTCTCGGGATCCGGTGTAACACTGATTTTCTTACCACGAAGTTCAGCACGATTTGAATCCTCTATCTTCGATTCGAAATAATTCAGATTATTCCTGATATCCTTATTTGACGGATCAAGCCGGTTTGCACGTGAATAATAAAGCATTGCGTTGCCATAGTCACCAGACTGGGCATATGAGGTGGCAAGATTATAGTACAATCCCGGAGAAGCTCCGTCGACCTCCGCTATGGAAAGATATGCTTCGGCTGCCTTGGCATAATCACCGTTTTCGTAAAGTCTGTCAGCCACGTCCGTTGACACAGACTCCGCTGCCTTCACACTGAAAGTTAGAACAATGCAGAATAGAAATGAAATTATCAATTTAGGCAACATATTTTTCTGATTTTTACGTAATGGTGAAAGAAATGTCATTTTTTAAGCGCGGATTTCTCAAGATCATTGATTATATCTGCACCTCGCTCGTAGATCACCTTGAGCTCATCATTTCCGGAACCGGGTGCATATTTAGCAAATTCACAATCGTCAAGAACTTCAACAAATCTATTGACTACATCATCTGAAGCACCCGCTTCCGTAAGGCGCTGAGCCACGTTCTGACGGTTAAGCTCAGATGTAGGAATATTAAGTTTTGCACTTACATAACCCCACAATGCTACAAGCATTTCATCATAGAAACGCTCTCTGTCGGAAGCTTTCATGCATGCTGCTGCCTTCTTGAGACGACGGGCAGCAACCTTTCCGGCCTTACGCATACGTGTGCCTACAATATCAGCTGCACTCTTAAGATGTCGACGATACACAATTACAATGATCAGAAGTGCTATCGACGGAATAAGATACCATAGCCAATAACCAAATTTATAAACATACGGTGTATTAATCTTGTGCAACTTGCCTACCGGCATCAAGGTATCCGTAAATTTAAGTCTGTTCTTTGTCTGTGATTTCTCAGACAACGCACCCTTATCAACCTCCACTGTATAGCCCTTTGCAACAGACCTCTCATATTTTCCGGTCGCAGGATCAAAATAAACGAGAGAAACCTCCGGAATCTGATACTGACCGAGTTCAAGAGGAGTAAATGAATAGTCAAACTTCACACTACCGCTTACGGTCATGCCTTTGGCGGCAGCATCCACTTCCGCCGTAGGTGTGAAGACTTCAAGCTGCTTCGGATATAAATTATTAAGATCAGGAAGCTTTACATATTTAAGATTTCCGCTTCCTTTAACTTCATACACAATAGATGCCGGCTGATTCGTCTTCAACGAAGCAGAAGAAAGAGATGAAGTCAATGTAAACTTGCCTACTCCACCAGAGAAGTCAGCGGGTTGCGGAGTTGGAAGAGCCTTGACATCAATCACGAGATCATTGGGAGTGACGTTAAGCTGAATCGGTCGACGCACGGTAAGCATCCTGAAATAAGGATCATCATAATATTCCTGCTCATCAGTGCTTACTGTATAAGTATTGCCTTTGATAGTAAGCTTGCCTGTCATCTGAGGGAAGATGATATATCTTGCAATAATCGCAGTAGCATATTCCTGACCGTTGTATGTCTCATAATGAAGAGATCGGGAAGTTTCATCAGACTCCTCTACAACAAAGCCGTCAAATTTGGGAGCCTCTGTAGCACCAATGAATTTTATCGGCGCATAGGAGGAATAAAGCTTTACTGTATATACCAATGCCTCCTGCTCATAAG
>CAMWQY010000207.1 GCA_947176355.1 uncultured Porphyromonadaceae bacterium | reverse complement strand
CTGACGTCACAGGTGCTCTTACTCACATAGGTGCAGAAGAGCTCGAAAGCCGCCCCGTAAGCAATGCGTTCGAGGCTATTCAGGGTAAAGCTCCGGGTGTCGACATTACATCGAGCGAGCGTCCCGGTACAATCGGTACTATTCGTATCCGTGGTGAACGTTCTCTTTCTGCTTCCAACGAGCCTCTTTATGTAGTGGATGGTGTGCCCATCATGTCAGCTTCAGGCATTGAGACCATCAACCCTCGCGATATCGAGTCTGTCGATATCCTTAAGGATGCATCTGCAACTGCTATTTATGGTTCTCGCGGTGCCAACGGTGTAGTAATCATCACTACAAAGCAGGGTAAGACCGGTCAGTTTAGCCTTAACTACGCCGGCTCTGTGACATTCCAGAACCTCGTGGACCGCAGTCCTTCGATGAATGCAGCCCAGCTGATCAACTACCGTCGTTGGGCAGCCTATCTCGATGACCCGACAAAATACGCCGATCCACGCAATCCGACTAAAGAGAGTGATGCGCTCCTATTCGGCCAGATCGATGACCCCACAGGCTACAACAATATCATGAACGGTTGGAAATCAGGCAGCTGGAATCCCGCAGATGTATATGACTACGACTGGACCGACCAGTGTCTAAGGACCGGCTTCATCCAAGAACACACCGTTAGTGCTTCGGGAGGTGTGGAAAAGATGAATGCTTACGGCTCTATCAGCTACCTTGACAACAAGGGTACTCAGAAGGGTCAGCGCTACAATCGCTACACTGCACGTGTAGGCGTTAACATCAACGCGGTGAAGTGGCTTACCTTCAGCCTCTCACTCAGCGGTTCTCGTGAGTTCCAGGACTATGGTATGTCAGGCACATACGCGCCTTCTAAAACCAACGGCAAGGCTGCAATCTATCAGCTCTACAAGAGCTGCTATCAATGGGCTCAGCCTTACAATGCCGAAGGAGAACGCATCAAGTATCCGGGCGGCGACAACCAGTGCTACAACCCGATCGACGAATGGAACCACAACATATCGGAGCGCGAGACATACCGTTTTATGGGTAATTTCTCAGCTACACTCCACTTCGGTGAGATTTGGAAGCCTCTCAAGGGTCTTGACTACAAGTTCGCTTTCGGTCCTGACTATCGTCACTACCGTCTTGGTAACTTTATTCAAGAAGATTCTGCTTATAGGTGGATGAGTAATGGAAGGAACGAGGCAAAGTGGGAGACTCGTCGTGACTTCTCTTGGACTCTCGACAACATGATCACTTACAACAATACATTTGCAGATAAGCATAACGTGGGCTTGACATTGCTTCAGACAGCATCCAAGTGGAACTACGAGGATGCATCCATGAAACTGAGCGGTCTTGAGCAGAATATGTATCTTTGGAATGCAATGGGATCTCTCGACATTACCGATAAGGCGAACGGTGCAGGCATGAGCACAGGCCTTACCGAGCGTCAGCTTGAATCCTACATGATCCGAGTGAACTATGGCTTTGACAACCGTTACCTATTGACAGCTTCAGCACGTTGGGACGGTGCTTCACAGCTTTCTGCAGGTCGCAAGTGGGCATTCTTCCCATCTATGTCTCTTGGATGGAGAATCCAACAAGAGTCGTTCCTCCGCGAAGTGTCATGGCTCAACGACCTTAAGATCCGTGCAGGTGTAGGTACTACTGGCAACTCTGCCATCGCTCCCTATTCCACACTCAATAGACTGCAGTCGATCTTTATTCCTACCGGTAATGGCTATGACAAGGTCTACCTCCTCAACGACCCTGCCTACGTGGACCCTAAAAATATGCCTATAATGGCAAATCAGGAAGTGGGCTGGGAGAAGACTACCCAGTGGAACGTCGGTATCGACTATGGATTCCTCAATGGTCGTATTAACGGTGCACTTGAATTCTACTTCTCCAAGACCAACGACCTTCTTCTCGAGATGCCAGTTGCTTCAGTAAGCGGCTACGCCTCAACCATGGCTAATATAGGTAAAACCTCCAACAAGGGCTTTGAGTTCCTGATCAATGCTATCCCGGTTGAGACACGCGACTTCTCATGGAATACATCTTTCAATATCGGCTGGCAGAAAGACCGCATTGACGAGCTCGCCAATGGTAAGGAAGACAATCTCGCAAAGGGTTGGTTCATCGGAAAGCCAATTGGTGTGTATTATGACTATGCCACTGACGGTCTCTGGCAAGACACTCCCGAAGACCAAGCCGAGATGGCGAAATGGGCTGAACACGGCTATAAGTTTAAGCCGGGTATGGTTAAGCCTGTCGACCAGGACAACAGTTATACAATGGACGACAAAGACCGCGTGATTTTGGGACACACTCGTCCTTCTGCAACCGCAGGCTGGACCAATACCTTCACTTATAAGGGAATCGACCTGAGCTTCATGCTCTACGGACGTTTCAACTATATGGTTCACGTTCCTCAGTATCTTACCGGCTACGGCAATCTTGGTACAGCTGTTGATTACTGGACCCCGGACAACACAGACGCTGAATACCAGGCACCTCTATTCACAGGCAGCGTGCAGACCGGTACAAAGGATTCGTTCGCAAGCCAGCTTGGCTACAAGAAGGCTAACCTTATCCGTATGCGCAATATTGCGCTTGGTTATACCCTTCCGAGTAACTTGCTAGAACATGTCGACTTGAAGAGCTTGAAAGTTTACGCACAGGTTATCAATCCGTTTGACCTTCTTCAGTCGGTAAGCGGTCTTGACCTTGATACCGGTAATTCTTACTACAACCGCAGCTGGGTACTTGGCGTTGAACTCGGTTTCTAATATTTAACCATAAAACAGAATTCTTAAAATGAAATTCAATAAATATATAGCAGCCGGTCTTATCGTGGCTTCAGCCGCTGGTATCACATCCTGTTCCAGCGACTTTCTTGAAGAGAAATATACCACCGGCTTTTCAACAGATTATCTGGAGACACCAGACGGAATTAAGTCACTGACTCTGGCTCTCTACGGCCAGCTGCGCTGGGTAGGTGGCTATGAATCGCAGGGTTACAATGCATTTATGGGTGGATCCGATGAGTTCGGACTCGGCACAGACCAGTGCAACGAGATGTGGAACACGTACGACTATCGAATGGCTCCTATCTGGACTACTGTCAACGGCAATACCGGCACGAATGCCAACGTCTGGGATCAGGTGTATTTCGGAATCGCATCTGCCAATCAAATTATAGGAACCATCGATAAAATTGAGGGTCTTGATGAGCAGACTCGTAAACTTTGTCTCGCACATGCCTATTTTATGAGAGGCTATAGCTATTATATTCTGACATCACAGTTCGGACATTGTGCTATTCAGAACGAAATAGTAATTGGACCGAAGCGTGATTTCGAAAATACTACACCAAAGCAGTGCTGGGAGCAGACGATCTCTGACCTCGAGCAGGCATATAATCTTTTCGATGGTGAGACCAACAATATGGCAGGTCCCGGGGTGAGCTGGACAAAGGCTTCTGCAGCCCATTTCCTCGCTAAGGCTTATCTTTTCGCTGCATCCGAGCGTAATGATGATTGGAACAGCGATGTTAAGGATAGATATCTCAGGGCAGGTCTTGAAGCAGCTAACTATGCGATTTCAGCACGTCATCTTGAGAGCGATGTAATTGATGTCTATGGTAACTGGACCGGAGCTAACTGTGCTATCGAACAGAGCAACGAGCTTCTCCTTGTCTGTGCACAGGACTATAACTTTTCCGGACGAACCGCTTGCCGTAACCCGGGAGCTTTCTTCAATCCTCAGTTCTCCAACTTCGCCGATGGAACCTTAGGTGGTGAGCGTGGATGTATCACAGGCGGTAAGGACTTCCAGCGTTTCCGTCCTACTGAGTATACTCTCTCGGTGTTCGACAACGTCAATGACTCGCGTCTTTGGAAGTCATTTGCGACTGTTTATGGTACAGCAGTAGAATGGGACGGTAAGGATAAAGATAAAAATGTTATTCACGATCCTGTTCACATTGGCGATCCTTCGGTTGTATTCATCATCAACAAAAAGGATGAACACAAATATGATAAATTCAATTTTGGTTCAGTTCGTTATCAGACTAATTCAAACTTCGTGGATGAGGATGGCCGTCTTCCGGAAGGAGGAAGGGTGCAAACTCAATATGGTGAGTCTACATTCGGACCTGCCAATCAGAAAATACCATACTCCTGGATACTTTATAAGGACGGAGAGTATGTCGGCAGACAGTTCGGAAATCTGACTTCAGGCGCTATGGGCACTCCTGGTAATAATATGTTCCCGGGTATCAACAAACATACCTGCGGCTACCTAAATGCGTACGCTGGTGACTGTGGCTCGCGCGACCTCGTTCTTGCCCGCCTTGCTGAGACATATCTTGTAAGGGCCGAGATCAAGGTTCGTCTCAACGACTATAACGGAGCCAAAGAAGATATCGACGTGCTTCGTAAGCGTGGCGCTTGGAAGCAAGGTGAAAACCGTAGTTATTATGTTGACGGTTGCTATACAGCCGCTTCGAATTGCCCATACGTCATAGATGCCGGTAATAAGACAGCTAAGCAGATTGCCGCCAACAATGGTTGGAACCTCGGCGTAAACTCTTATTATCTGTCTAATCCGGATCTTGCTGTGACATACGAATCCACAGAGAATGTCATGACCAACTGGACATGGGACAATCTTCCTGCTGAGGATGAGGCTATCCTTCAGAGAATAGGAGTATCCGGTGACAGACAGGCACGTGCCATCAACTTCATCCTCAACGAGCACACTCGTGAGCTTTGTGGTGAGTTGGTACGCTGGGAAAATCTTTCACGCTTGAAACTTATCGAGACCCGCGCGAAGAAACTCAACAGCGACATCACTTTCTTCGACCCGAAGAAGCATTATGTTCGTCCTATACCTCAGGCGTTCATTGACCTTCTACAGCATGCTGACGGCACTAACCTGACAGATGCAGAAAAAGCTGCATGGCAGAACCCGGGTTACGTTGGTGCAAGCGACACAGACGTTAAATAATCCTCCCAATATTAATGATAGAAGGCGTGCCCCACTAAGGGTCACGCCTTTGCTATATATAAAAGAA
>CAMWQY010000206.1 GCA_947176355.1 uncultured Porphyromonadaceae bacterium | reverse complement strand
GATATGGATGGTGACGGAGAATATGAGATAATTCTTAAGTGGTCGCCTTCAAATGAAAAAGACGCTGCAAGTAGCGGCACTACTTCTCCTGCTATCTTTGACTGTATAAAACTTGACGGTACTCGTCTTTGGCGTATAAATGCCGGTCATAACTTCTTCACGAGTGCTCACACCATGCAATTTATTGCTTGGGACTTTGATGGCGACGGATATGGAGAGTTTATGATGAAGACAGCTCCCGGCACAATCGACGGTGAGGGCAACTACGTGTTACTCGGCAATGACAATCCTGAAGAAAACTTCCTAAGCGGACGTGGCAAGCAAGATCATGGTCCTGAATACATCACTGTATTCGACGGTCCTACCGGTGCTGCCCTTGCAACAATTCCTTATCATACTGATTACAAGGCCGGACAAAGCTACTGGGGTGATGATAAACAAAATCGCTCTGAGCGCTATCTTGCTGCTCTTGCATATCTTGATGGTCCTGATGCTAATCCAAGTCCTATTTTCGCACGCGGTTATTATAGCGGAGCATTTGTAGGAGCTTACGATTGGGACGGAACTACTCTCTCAGAGCGTTGGGTGAGCCGTAACACTACCAGCGGAAAAGGTCTTTGGGGTGAAGGTGCACATTGGATTGCTGTAGGTGATTGTGATGGAGATGGAAAGCAGGAAATCGTCTATGGATCTGCTGCTCTTGATCATGACGGTTCACTTCTCTATCGCACAGGTCTTGGACATGGAGATGCTTTGCATTTAGGCGATTTCATACCGGAACGACCGGGCTTGGAGGTGTTCATGGCACACGAACATAAGCCATACGGATGCGACCTGCGTGATGCAGCTACAGGCGAACTTATACTTCATCCTACAGCTTCAGGCGACACCGGACGCGGTCTTGCAGCGCATTTCGACTCCGAAAGTCCTCACTCTCAGTTCCTTTACAGCGCATCAAAAGGAGTATTTGACTGTGCAGATGGATCTCAGATTGACGACGACTGGACAATAGGAAGCAGCGGGGCCGGCATCAACAATCGCATCTATTGGGATGGCGACCTTTATGATGAATATTTTGACAAGAGCATCATCGCTCATTGGAATCATGCAAATGGTTGGTTTGACCGCTACAAAGTGAACAATGGCAATTATGTGATTGGCAAACTCAATAATAGTTCAAAATTCAATCCTTGTGTTCTTGGGGATCTACTTGGCGACTGGCGAGAAGAAATTGTAACTTGGGACGAAAGCAACAATTATCTTATCATCAATGCTACAAGCTATAAAACTGATTATCGAATTCCTCATCTCATGGACGACCTCAACTATCGTGTACAGGTAGTCAATCAGAATTGCTGCTACAACCAGCCTCCTCACCTATCGTTTGATCCTTCTGTAGTATATGCCGGGAATCCCAACGTAGCTAAGCAGGAAAATGATCCTTCAGGAATCAACTATATCGAATCGAATGATAACGAAGGTGACACTATTTATACTATTCAGGGTATCCGCATCAAGCAAATTACAATGCCCGGATTCTATATCGTCAACGGTAAGAAGGTACTCGTGAAATAAAAAAGAAAGTTACAATTTGTATTAACTTGAAATTGAACTTCTCGTATCTTTTTGGGACGCACTTCTTGTGCGTCCCTTTTTCATTGTAGTAAAAGCAAAATTTTTATCAAATTTAATATTTATCTTAATCCTCAACGTAGTGTTAAGTGTTGTATGTTTATATCAATCCACTGTAACACCTATAATTGAAAGACTATGAAAAACTCATTACTACTTTCTCTGCTCGCCGCCGGAACAGTTATTCCGACAGCCGCTAATACTTTGTCGCCGGAGCAAGCACTCGCTCGATTCAATTCTAATCACCCTCAGCGAATTGCCGTTGCCAACGACCTATCTGCGAAGAATCTCAAGCTGCACTCTACAATTGACAACTTATATGTCTTTTCTTCAGGACATGGTTTTGTTGTGCTTCCAAATGAGGATGCCGCTCCGGTCTTATTAGCTTATTCCGATGAAGGGGAATTCAATTTGGAAAGCAATCATTCCCTAAGAGAATGGTTTGATTTCTACAATCGTCAGCTTAAATATTTAAAGAATAATCCTGAATATGCTGCAGTAGCTAAGCTCAGCCATAAAGAGAGGACAGAAATATCACCTCTATTGAAGACCGAATGGAATCAGGAATATCCTTATAATCTATTATGCCCCAAAGTAGACGGGCACGAGACTGTCACAGGTTGCGTGGCAACAGCCATGGCTCAAGTGATGAAATATCATAATTTTCCGGAGCACGGTAAGGGTACGCATTCATATTTTTGGCGTCCCGGTGAGGAAGAACTGAGTTTTAATTATGATTCTATTCCATTTCAATGGGATAGAATGGACAATATATACGATAAAGAAAGCTCAAACGAAGCTCGCCATGCTGTAGCTGAACTCATGCTCGGATGCGGCGTGAGTGTTGATATGCATTATGAACCTGGAGGAAGTGGAGCTGCCACTGTATTGATGGGTGAATCGCTGATAGATATATTCGGGTATTCAAAATCCCTGTGGATGCCCAACCGTGCTTATTATGGATATGAAGAATGGGAAGACATGATATATGCCGACCTTGCTGAAGGTCTTCCGGTGTTGTATAGTGGTGCCGGGACTGCCGGCGGTCATCAATTCGTATGCGATGGGTATAGTTCTGACGGTTTCTTCCACTTCAACTGGGGTTGGGGTGGGCTGAGCAACGGATACTTCCTTCTTACAGCGCTTAATCCGGATGATCTTGGAGTTGGAGGAGGTGCCGGCGGATTTAATACCTCACAAATCGCCACTCTTGGAGTCCGTCCCGGAAAAGAAGATGACAAACCTGTATATATATTTTATAATACGGATAGCTTCTTCTCTAACATGAAAGAAGTCAAAGAGGGTGATATTTTCAGATGCGGTGGTCAATACTTCAATTTCAGTCTTGCCACTATGCCGGCAGGAAGTCATCTCGGACTGAAGTTCTTATCTGAATCTACTGACGAAGCTATCTTTGTAGAGGGTCCCGGTGTAGAAGGATACCATCCTGATGATGGCAGAAACGATATACAGGTAAGATTTCCATATCTTGCGGATGGACGGTATGAGATCACACCTGCCTTGAAAGTTGATGGCAAATGGAGTGCAGTCCGTATTCCTATAGGTCAACCTCAAATGATAGTTGCCGTAGTCAAAGATGGCATCGCCACCATTGAAAACCAAAAACCGGCTTCAATATTTGTTACAGACATCAATCTGCCTGATAAAATCTATAGGGACCATGAATTTCCTATGACCTTTACGGTAGAAAATATCGGCGATGAGGAATTCTACAGCACTATCACTCCTACCCTTTTAGACAGCAATGGCAACGTTGTTTCAAAGTCTACGTTCCGACCCGTGGATGTCCTTTTAGGCGAAAAAGAGGAAATCAAAGATTATATAGGAAAGTTCACTGAGCAAAAGAATCACTCATTTGCTCCGGGAGAGTATACCTTGGTATTCCGCGACGAAGCCGGCAAAAACATCAGTGATCCTAAGATTGTGGATATCCTTGTCAATGATGATAAGGTAGAGATTAAAGTGACAGATCTTGAAATCGAAGACAAGGATAATATAACCGATCCTTCAAAGATTCACATAAAGTTTAATGTTGATTGTGAATCGGGAGTTTACTTTGGATCGCTTAGATTTGACGTTTTCCCTGATGATGGAGGATATGAAATTTGCGGATCCACTTCTTCTGATATCTATCTTGGAGCTGGAGAAAGCAAGGAAGTTGATATGACTGCAGACTTCAGTCATTTGAAAGACGGATGGTATATCGGTGCTATCTATGATGGAGGAAGATCGATGACAGGATCAATAAGTTTCAAGATCCATAGAGAAAATGTAGGAGTTGACGAGTTTGAATCTGAATCAAGCAAATCAATAATCTATGATTTGAATGGAATCCGCCACACCTCTCCCACCGATCCTGGAATATTAATCATCGAAGGCAAAAAAGTCTTAATCAGAAAATGACAAACCTTTCAAGAAACCTCGTAAGGACGCACGGCTCGTGCGTCCTTATTATTTCTATAACTCGTCTCCAAAAATATTGTCAATAATAGTATTTACTACATCATTGAATTTTTCTTTTTTTACAAACTGACCTCTTCTACTCACAATGTCATTAAGTGTAAAGTATGCTATGAAATGAGTCACAAAAAAGGATTTTTTATCAAAGTTGCCACCAACGATATCATCCGAATTTATTTCAATAGTATACTCAGGGTGAATATTCTTTGATGAAATCAAAACAGCATAGAACATACCCTCCTCAGCCTCCTGCAATTCATCAACGGATATCACAAGTGCAGGATGAATCCTTTCGATTCCATCAAGAAAGCGAAAGGATACCTCAACAATTTCTCTTTGATGTACAGAACTTACAGCCATTTTAAAATAGGATTTATTCCACGTGCCGAAGTATTATATAGAAAGTCCTTTGAATCAGACATACCCCAAGACCTAATTGTCGAAAAATCCTTAGGATTTTCATGATATTCTTTCGATATTATCGCAGCCAGCTGGTCATCTGAGATTGCTGAAACCACTTTATGTCTGACTCTTTTAGTTTCCATAAATAATTGTTTTAATTTTTACAAAGATAACAACTAATCATTATATACGCAAATTTATTTTCAAAAATTAACAAATTAGTTATATTGTATTGGAAATGAAACTTACTAAATCCAATACATTCCTTTTCATTCTCTTTTTATATTAAAAATCAATACCTCAAATCGTTTCCCAAAATTACACAAAAGAGTTGAAAATACAAAAATTCTATACCATAAAAATGCAATAAAAAACACGTTATAAAGAATATGTCTATTTTAATCTCGGTATTGATTGATTTTTGAATTATTAAAAATAATTCAAAAATCAAAAATGGGCGACAAGTTCATGTGCCAGCGGGAAGTCTGCCAGGAGGACCCTGCAACCATTAAGTTTCTTGGCACATGGGAACTTATCCACAACCCCAAATTCAAAGTGGTCGAATTTGACCACTTTAGAATGAGTGCAGGTTTGCCATCTTTTG
>CAMWQY010000205.1 GCA_947176355.1 uncultured Porphyromonadaceae bacterium | reverse complement strand
GAGTTTTGGTGCCTTATCTGAGTGAGATTGTAGGACCGGAAGGACATGTGACAGCAATTGACCTATCTGAAGGTATGCTTTCAATCGCCCGCAAGAAATATGGATACCTCGAGAACGTAGAGTTTCTGAAATTAGATTTTGAGGAAGAGCAAATCCCCGGAAAATATGACGTCGCAATGCTCTACTCTGTATATCCCCATCTGCATGCCCCTGCAGATACCCTGGAATGGCTTTTCAAGATGAATATGAAGCCAAACGGAAGAATAGTGATTGCTTTTCCTTCAGATGAAGTGTTTATCAACAATATCCATCATGAAAGAAAAGCGGAGCATGACCATCTGCCACCTGCACATACTCTGGCTGAGATGATCAGAAATTGGGGATTCAGAGCTGAAGTTTTGGCGGCTACCCCTGACGAATATATAGTTGAAATTAAAAATCTATAAAAGAACAAAAGGACGCACGAGCCGTGCGTCCTTACAAGGTCATTTATGTTATTTAGTATTGAATGCCGTTTTTTATCAGCAATTCCTTAAGACGCAGATTTTCCTCGCGTAAGGAATCAACCATATCGCGAAGGTCGTCTACCCGTTCTGAAAGACGGTCGTTTCGCTTGGTAAGGAACTCTATTCTTGCCGATGTGTCAGCATCCTGTCCGGAATGTCCCCTCTCTCTCTGATGGGCAAGGTCGTGAAAATGATTGAGAAGCTGAGTGAGAGTGTCATTCTGATCCATAGTATGAGTATGTGGTGGCACGCTCTGCTCCGCTTGCTCATCTACCATATAATCTTCCAGACTGTCGAGCTCAAATATCTCCATGATCTTGTCAAGCTTTTCTTCCGGCATTCGGCTTTTTCCATTTTCTATTGCAGAGAGGAAACTGGGACGCACCTGAAGAAGGTCGGCCAATTCACGCTGACTCATACCTGCTCGCTTTCGGAGTCTTACAAAATCAATTTTTTTCATAGTTTGACAGTCTTTACAAAACGCATTCAATCTTTTGAAATATAATAGGCAGCCACAGAAACAGCAGTACCTAAGATCATTGTCATCAACAAAATTATAAGCACAAGAAGTACATAGACAAGCCAACGTCTTGAAATGTGCTTCTTAAGCCGGCGCAGAATAACCGGAAGGAGCAGTGTCTCCAATCCGGCTATCAATAGGCTGAAAACGGCATCACTCATATTAGTCTTTCTTAGCAGGATCGCAAGTAAGACTGATTCCGAGTTTCTTAAATATTTTATGGTCCACTTCCCCAAGCATTACAGTAGAGTGAGCTTGGCAACCGTCAAGTTCAGGAAGAGTCTCGAGTGCTTTCTTACACTTTTCATCATGAGTGCTGAGTACGGATAAGGCTACAAGCACCTCGTCGCTATGCAGACGCGGATTGTGTCCTTTGAGATATGTAGTCTTAGTGTGCTGAATAGGTTCAATCATCTCCTGAGGTATCAGTTTCATTTCATGGTCTATTCCTGCAAGATGCTTTACCACATTGAGGATAAGAGCTGAACTTGGGCCAAGCAATTCACTCTGTTCAGCGGTGATGATTGTCCCATCAGAGAGTTCAATGGCACTGCACGGCAAGCCACTCTTTTCCGAACGCTCACGGGCTGCCCCTATGCATGGACGATATGAAGCATCTATTTTTGCCTGCTTCAGCAAAAGAGCTATCTTATTTACTTCCGACTCATTATCGTCACCCTTTGCCATATTATTGAGGGCTGTGAAGTAGCGGCGTATTATCTCATTATTAGAAGCATGGCAACATACTGCATCGTCACTTATACAAAAACCAACCATATTTACCCCCATATCCGTGGGAGACTTATATGGATTCTTGCCGTAGATACCTTCAAAGAGAGTATTGAGCACGGGGAAAATCTCAATATCGCGATTGTAGTTGATGGCAGTCTTTCCGTAAGCCTCAAGATGGAATGGATCTATCATATTGACATCATTGAGGTCGGCAGTGGCGGCTTCGTAGGCTATATTGACCGGATGTTTCAGAGGAAGATTCCAAACCGGGAAGGTCTCAAATTTTGCATACCCTGCTGTCACGCCATGCTTATTCTCATTGTAAAGTTGACTGAGACAAACAGCCATTTTTCCGCTTCCCGGACCCGGTGCTGTAACTATCACAAGAGGACGAGTGGTCTTAATGTAGTCATTATGCCCAAAGCCTTCATCTGAGGCGATTAGATCTACATTAGTAGGATAACCTTCAATAATATAATGGTAATAGACAGTAATTCCCATGCGCTCAAGTTTCGCACGGAATTTGTCGGCACTTCTTTGCCCATTATAGTGAGTCACACAAACGGAACCGACGTAGAACCCGAGGTTCTGAAATTCCTTGCGCAGACGGATTACGTCCATGTCGTATGTGATGCCAAGGTCACCGCGCATTTTATTACGCTCAATGTCAAGAGCACTAATGACGATTACTATCTCAGCTTGATCCTTTAGCTTCTGAAACATCCGAAGCTTGCTATCGGGTTGAAAACCCGGAAGCACATGACTGGCGTGATAGTCGTCAAAAAGTTTACCACCAAGCTCAAGATAGAGCTTATTACCGAAATGAGCGATTCTCTCCTGAATATGTTCAGATTGAATCTTGAGATACTTATCGTTGTCGAATCCTTTTACCATAACGGGATACAAAATTAATATTTTTTTTGCAAAAAAACACTATTTGGGGTAAAAAAAGTCGTCTGCCAAATCACATGGCAGACGACTTAGATGTAATTCAACAATTTATAATTTTATATCGGACGTCCGTAATAATAAAGTGTCCATGCGTCACGAGCATACCCATTAGGAAGAATCTCAAATGTCGCGGGATCTGCACCCGGGAGAACTCGACCAAGATAATATACATTCCAAGCATCGCGGGCGTAACCATAGTCAAGCACTTGGAAGGTCGGTATATTAACAGCATTCATGACAATGCCATTAAAGATCACGTTTGCGGTGCTGATTATATATGCCAAATTGGGATTCGGAATTGGAGGAACGTATGGTCTTTGATAACGTGGAGGAACGGGGCGAAGATGCGGAGGAGGTGGAGTAGGACGAGAGGGACGATATCCAGCACCTGCTCCCGGGCGTGGCGCACTATGACCGTAATGACCGGGACGATAATCGTTGTGGTGTCCATTATTGCCCGGACGATAATTATTGTTCGGTTTATTGTTTCCGGGACGATAATTATTATTCGGTTTGCTATTGTGTCCGGGACGGTTATTTCCATTGTGATTGCCGTTGTTGCCGGGGCGAGAACCTTTGTTCTGCTCCGTTTTATTACCACCTTTATTACCACCACGGTGGTTGCCGTCAGCATTAATGTTTCCTATTCCTAAAGAGAGGGAGAGAGCCACGATAAGTAAAATTTTCTTCATAACTCAGTAGGTTTATGGAGACGTAGTCAATCAGAAGTCTCCTGTTAATGTAATTCTATTAATTAGAGTCCGGAGCTGGCAAAAAGTTTAAAATAATCAAATTCTTTAACCAATTTTTACAAATCAAAAATAAATCCGACCCCATCGAAGCAAGGAGCCGGATTTAATAAAGATAAGTTAGTGGGTTATATGTTAGTCTTTAATCTTCTGTCTGAGATTCAGCGTAAGCCTTCAAGAGCTTCTCCTGAACATCACCGGGCACAAGTTCGTAGCCGGCAAATTCCATTGAGAATGAGCCACGTCCGCCGGTAATTGAGCTGAGGGCTGTGCTATAGCTTGCCATTTCCTTCAGAGGCACTTTCGCCTGAAGTTTCTGGATACCATGTTCTGCATCCATACCCATGATGATGGCACGACGACCCTGAAGTTCACTCATCACATCACCAAGATAATCATCCGGCACGAGAACTTCTACGTCGTAGATAGGTTCCAGGATCTTTGGATTAGCCTCGCGGAATGCTTGTGAGAATGCATTTCTACCAGCCAGACGGAATGAGATTTCATTAGAATCTACCGGGTGCATCTTACCATCGTAGATCATTACGCGCACGTCGCGAGCATAACTGCCGGTGAGAGGACCCTGTTCCATACGATCCATGAGACCCTTAACAATTGCCGGGATAAAGCGAGCATCAATTGCTCCACCTACGATACAGTTGTAGACCACAATCTTACCGCCCCAATCAAGAGGAATCTCCTGCTTGTCGCGAACATTCATCTTGTATTCCTGGCTACCGAATTTGTAGCTGTCAGGCTCAGGCATACCTTCAGTGTAGGGCTCGATGATCAAGTGAACTTCACCAAACTGACCGCTACCACCGGACTGCTTCTTATGGCGATAGTCAGCACGAGCTGCCTTTGTGATAGTCTCACGATATGGAATCTTCTGCTCTTCAAAGATGATAGGAAGCTTCTCATTATTTTCGATTCTCCACTTAAGAGTGCGGAGGTGGAATTCTCCTTGACCTTTAACAAGAGTCTGCTTCAACTCCTTGCTTTGCTCTACTACCCAAGTCGGATCTTCCTCATGCATACGGGTAAGAATTCCTGCAAGCTTTTCTGCGTCACTCTCTGTGACAGGCTTGATGGCACGTGTATATTTGGGAGCCGGATATTTGATGAAGTTGAACTTGTAGTCACAGCCTTTTTCGTCAAGAGTATTACCTGTACGGACATCTTTCAGTTTTACAGCAGCACCTATATCTCCGGCTTCAAGAGCATCAATCGGAGTGCGGATCTGACCGCAAACTGTGAATATCTGAGCCAAACGTTCTTTTCCACCTCTGTCGATATTTTCAAGATCTGCACCAGCCTTAAGCGTGCCGCTCATAACCTTGAAATAGGAAACTTCACCGATATGGGGTTCTACAGATGTCTTAAAGAAGAATACGCTTAGCGGGCCATTTGGATCGGGAGCAACGGATACGCCGTCGACAGTCTCAGGAGCAGGCATATCGTCGACGAAAGGACATACGTTGCCAAGGAATTCCATCATACGGCGTACGCCCATATCCTTACCCGCACTTACGCATATAACGGGGAATATCGAACGTTCGACAAGTCCTTTTCTAATACCCATACGGAGATCATCCTCGGTAAGCGGTTCATCACCGAAAAATTTATCCATGAGGCCTTCGTCGTTAGCAGCTGCTGCTTCCACGA
>CAMWQY010000204.1 GCA_947176355.1 uncultured Porphyromonadaceae bacterium | reverse complement strand
AAGATACTTTATCTTAAATTCTTTTTTCTTATGCGGTATTATGAATTATGCATTATGAATTATGCATTGTAAGAATTATTCCACATATAGCACCAACCCCTTCAAATACTCTCCTTCCGGATGTGATATGTCGATTGGGTGGTCGGCAGGTTGTGTCAATTGGTGCAGAATCCTTACTTTCCGTCCTGATTTTGCCGCAGCACTGAATACTGCAAGGCGGAATGCCTCACGCGTCACTACCTGTGAGCATGAGAATGTGAAAAGCACACCTCCCGACTTTATCTTCTCAAATGCTTTTGAGTTGAGTTTCCTATAGCCGATCAGACCATTTTTCAGGGCTGAACGATGCTTTGCGAATGCCGGAGGGTCAAGGATGATGAGGTCGTACTCCTTATCCGGCATATCATTGAGATACTTGAAAGCATCCACTGCGAATGTCTTGTGGCGATCGTCACCGGGAAAGTTTAATTCTATGTTTGCATCAGTAAGGGCGGCGGCTTTTGCCGAGGAGTCAACCGACACTACGCTCTTTGCCCCTCCGCGCATGGCATAGACGGAAAAGCCACCGGTGTAGCAGAACATATTCAGCACCTTCCTCCCTTTTGCAAATTTCTCAAGAAGTGCCCGATTCTCTCGTTGGTCGACAAAGAAACCTGTCTTTTGCCCCCTAAGCCAGTCTATATTGAATTGCAATCCATTTTCAAGAGCTATATTCCCTTCATAGCCTCCTACAAGATATTCATTTTCCGGGTCTAAGTTCGCTTTGTATGGAAGCGTCGTTTCACTCTTGTAATAGACATTGCGGATTCTTGCATCAGGAAGTGCAATAAGCGCCTCAGCTATGCGACGCCGCTCGAAGTGCATGCCTGGACTGTGAGCCTGGAGCACCGCCGTATCCCCATAGATATCGATGACAAGCCCCGGAAGGAAATCCCCTTCTCCATGTATGAGGCGGAAACAATTGTTGTCTTTGCGTATCAATCCTAATGTCTGGCGAAGCCGGAACGCTGCCTCAAGTCTTTTATGGAAGAAATCTTCCGGCAGAGTGTCAGTGCCAAATTCGAGTATTCTGACAGCGATTGATCCTATCTGATAATGCCCGATACCAAGCACTCTGCCGTCAGCTCCCTTTACCACGGTCAGGTCTCCCTCTTCCAATCCGTCAGGAAGTTTGGCAATAGCGCCTGAGAACACCCAAGGGTGATGCCTCAGTATGCTCTCCTCCTTCCCCCTCTTCAATATTATCTCCTTCATCTATATTGCATTATTCTACAATTACTAAGATACTAAATCCCCAAAATCCCCTAACGTAATAAAGCATGCTCCGCATGCGCCCCCCGAGTCAAACTCCCCCAATTCTCGTGAACGTAATAAAGCATGCTCCGCATGCGCCCCACCGAGTCAAACATCCCCAATTCTCGGGAACGTAATAAAGCATGCTCCGCATGCGCCCCACCGAGTCAAACATCCCTCACTCTACTTGAAAAAGAATCTCACAATATCCATCCCATTAGCATAAATGAGCAGCGCAATCAGCAGGAACATACCAGTCATCTGTGCATACTCCATAAACTTATCAGAAGGTTTCCGTCTGAAGATCACTTCATAAAGAAGGAAGAGCACATGTCCGCCATCCAGCGCCGGAATGGGAAGAATATTCATGAATGCAAGTGCCACTGAGAGGAACGCGGCAATATTCCAGAAGGCAATCCAATCCCACGACTCAGGGAAGATACTTCCGATCGCTCCAAAGCCTCCCACAGACTTGGCTCCCTCCTTTGTGAACACAAGTTTCATGCTCTTGGCATAGCTCGTCAGTCGGTCTACACCCATTTCTATACCTCTTGGTATCGAAGTGAAGATATTGTATTTCTTTTCCTTGACATTAAAGAAGGCAGAAGGGTCAATCTCCAATCCAACGCCCATTTTGGAATTCTCGGAAAGTTTTACCGGCAGAGTCAAAGTGTCATTTTTAATCTCTCTTGGGCGCACGATAGTAAGCTCTACCTCCTCGTTGTTATGTCCTGAAAGAGTGGAGAGGAATTCTGAAAGAGAAGCTGTTGACTTCCCATTTATGGCTATCACTTCGTCTCCCTCTTTCACTCCTGCCTTGGCTGCTCCTTCGCCCGGCATCACCTGAGTGATGCGTGTCGGTATGCGATAAGAGAAGAAGTTGATTGTTGAGGTTTCGTCTTTCATCTCCTTGTCAAGTTCGAAGATGAAATTATCCGGGATTGCTATGTCGACTACTTTGCCATCGCGGATCACCTTCACTTCCTTAGCCTGCATCATTTTCAGACGGTCTTCGGTAGGAAGCCGATCAAGGGCCTCTCCATCTGCTTCTATTGGTATATCTCCATTGCGGAAGCCCACTTTCTGAGCTGCTTGTGAGAATTCGAGTCCCATGTGCGCATCATTTAGGGCTACATATTTTTCTCCTGTGGCATATACTATCCCCGCATAGATGAGGATGGCAAGAAGGAAATTGAAAAGCACGCCGGCTATCATGACGAGAAGGCGTTGCCAAGCCGGTTTGCTTCGGAATTCGTATGGCTTGGCAGGTTGCTTCATCTGCTCGGTATCCATCGACTCGTCGATCATGCCGGAGATTTTGCAGTAGCCGCCAAGGGGAATCCAACCGATGCCGTATTCAGTGTCGCTCCAGAATTTAGATTTTTTGGGTGTTGAGCATTTTTCATTTTCGCTTTCCACGCGTTCCGGTTCCTTGGAAATATTCTTGGTCTTTCCCAAGCCCCCGATATATTTACCCGGTTTCCATTTGAAAAGCTCCTTCCATGGATCAAAGAAAATATAGAATTTCTCTACTCGTATGCCGAAAATGCGGGCAAAGAGGAAATGCCCGAATTCGTGTATGATAATCAGTATGGCGAGCGCAAGCACTAATTGGGCCGCCTTTATCCAAAATGTTTCCAAGTTCTTACAGATTTGATTTAGTTGAGTATTATATTGAGTTTATTTATCAAGTTAATCATTATGTATCAAGATAAATCATGATTAATCAAGAAAAATCATGATGTATCATGCTGAATATTGAAAAATAAAGATTTATATTTGATCAAAGTTTGTTCAGGTAGTGACGAGCAATATCTCTTGCAGCCTCGTTGGTAGCGATTAGAGTTGGCAGGTCGGGGGTATTGCTCCAGGGGGTTGTCTCCATTGCGTACCTTGCTAAGACCGGCATATCCGTAAAGCGGATCCTCTTTTCAAGGAATGCCTGGACTGCAATTTCATTGGCTGCATTGAGTATGCAGGGCATCGTGCCTCCAATTCTTATCGCCTCAAATGCGTATCCTAATAATGGGAATTTCTCCATGTCGGGGCGTTCGAAAGTCAACGTCGCATAGTCTTCCAGGCGCATCGGTCTGGCTTCTGTGTGAAGTCGGGTAGGATAGGAGAGTGCATATCGGATCGGGGTGTGCATATCAGGAACTCCCAGCTGAGCCTTGACGCTTCCGTCTCTGTATTCTACCATGGAGTGTACTATCGACTGTGGATGCACCGCCACTTCTATTTTTTCCGGCGGACAGTCGAATAGCCAGCGTGCTTCGATCATCTCGAATCCTTTGTTCATCATAGATGCGGAGTCGATTGTCACCTTTGCTCCCATGTCCCAATTCGGGTGTTTTAGCGCATCTGACGGTGTCACTTCCGAGAGTGCCTCTTTTGTCAGAGTCCTGAAGGGACCTCCGCTCGCTGTCAGTATTATCTTTCTCATCTCTTCCCTGTTCTCTCCGACGAGACACTGGAAGATGGCGGAATGTTCGCTGTCTACCGGCACTATGTCTACTCCATGTTCTTTACAGAGATTTGTGATAAGCTCTCCGGCAACAACGAGGGTCTCCTTATTTGAAAGAGCTATGGTCTTTCCTGCCTTTATTGCTGAGACGGTAGGAAGAAGCCCGCTGTAGCCCACCATTGCAGTCACTACAGTGTCGGTCTTCGGATGTGCCGCAGCCTCTTCAATGGCTTTGGCTCCGGCGCATACTTCGATCCCGCTCCCTTTCAAGGCTTCGCAAAGAGGAGAATAATATTCCTCCTCTCCGATCACGACTACGTCGGGCCGATATTTCAATGCCTGCTCTGCAAGCATCCGCCACTGTCTGCGTGCCGTCAATACCGAAGCTCTGAAATGCTCCGGATATTCGGATATTATGTCGAGCGTCTGGGTTCCGATGCTTCCTGTCGACCCCAAAACACCTATATTTTTAATCTCACTCATCTATATGTATAAATCCTTAATATTCGATTTTTTAATAAACTTGTTGTTTAATGTTCATTACTTTCTACTTAGATTCCCAATATCTTTGCCGGCTCCACAGCATTGCCATCATACCACATCTCCATATAGAAGAACCCTGAACCAATGGCTCCCCCTGTGGCACCATGTGCTATTACGCTTCCTCCGTCTACATGAGCTCCGGGAGCTACTGTAGGAGTCCCGATATGAGAATATCGCGTCGCAAATCCATTGTCATGCTGTATTATGATGGCATTACCCCCTTCCGGCGCCGGATTTTGTATAGCCAATACTCTCCCTTCTGCCGCAGCACATATCGGACTCCCTTTTGGGGTGAGAATATGTGGTTTCAGAGGATTTTGAGATTGCTCAGCTACTGTCGCTCCATTGGCTACCGGGTATATCCTTAATTGATCAGCAGCCAATGGTGCTAAAATATTGACATTATATTGCTCCCGGTCTTTCATTTGCCTGATAAACTCTATTTCTCTTGGCGATGAGGGCAATAGGGAGTCGGGAGGAAGTTCGTTTGGCTTCGTCTCATTCAGAAGACTGTCGGTAGGCGTGCGGTCGGTGTCGAGCACGGTTAGGATATTTGTCAGATAAATGCTGTTGATCCGATAAGCATCCCTTATCGAATCAATCCTCAGTAGCCCCTCTTTTGCTTCTGTGCGTTCTCCGTTTTTGAGATACCCGGGCATCAATGTCCGGATTGGGGTTGCCATTATGAGCATCCCTGTGAAAAGAAAGAGTATAAGGATACACCCGATGCCTCCTATCCAGAGCAAGGCAGGAGACATGCTGACCGAGGCCACTCGCCTTAGTCTTGACTCATCTTCGATGGCTATCCTGTATCTCTTTTTTGCTTTCATTTTATCAAAACGGCT
>CAMWQY010000203.1 GCA_947176355.1 uncultured Porphyromonadaceae bacterium | reverse complement strand
CCTCCGTCTTCCACAAGATTGAACATATACCATCTTCGGCTGCCCGATGGTTCACGATAATCATAAGTGCGAGAATAGTAAAATCTGTTATTTCCCATTTTCCTTATCAGTAAATTACGTCTTGAATATAGTGACATCAATGAAAAAATTCAAAGATCCCTCCACTTTTTTAAGACAGAAGCACAAAAGGACAAAAAGAAATATGTGTTTTATGTGTTTCTGTCTTAAAATAAGTTCCTACACCAATTATAGAGAGGAAAGCAGATTATTGATCTCCTGACATAATTTATCCAGACCTTCCTCACTGTCAAGTTCAATTCCCTCAGGATAGTAAGCAGTGCCGAAACGTTTGATGTGCTCGTCGGAATTACATGTAATCCTCCCTGTTTCGGTAAACCACCCCAACGCCAGACGGTCGCCTTTCTTTATATTGTCAGGCACAGCCATTCTGAGAGCAGCATCTACCTCCCCGGCATTAACTTTATAATCATAATGCATTGGAATTGATATAGTATCTCCGGGCATTGCGCGAGATTCAAAACGATTTTCATCCTCGCCAAGATCGTACCCCAAAGCTTCACCTGCGAGCCAGTTCGGATCGATGAATATGCGGGGTAGATTCGAGATGCCTGCGGCTAACAGACAGCCTGACCCTATAGTGACCAACAAGTCGATTCTCAGATCTATACAGGCTTTTTCCACTTCTTCACGTGCTTTGTCGATTTCATCCTCAGCAAAAAACACCGCTGTATCACCGCAGTAAAGTTGCAGACGTTTCCGTAGTTCCTCATTGGCAACGCTCTCAGCCGAAGTGAAATAGTCAGGCACTAAAAGAATATGCTTCCGTCGAGGAGGACGACCCTCTTCGGATAAATGCACATTCTCCGGCAAAATAATCATATTTGATGATATGTTGGATATCATTTCAAAGCTTTAATCTTTTCGATTATTTCTTTCTCATCTTTTCCAAAGATCTCAGATGAAGGAATTTTATTTGAACCTTGGGCAGAAGTACAGATTATATGACCTAATCCATCAATAGCAAAGACCCAAAATTTCCGAGCATTTCCATTAACAATCGTATGATCAGTTTTCCCGGTAACCTTTTTTGTTATATCCTGAGCATTAGGCCATATAAGTGGGATAATGCTCTCAACAAACTCTTTTCCTACACAAAGCGCAAGGTGATATTTGGAACCTTTTAGCGCACGTTCAAGCCAAGGCCCAAACATCTCCTTCATATAAGTTTTAATTTTAGGATATTTATTTCGTGTAGACTGATATTTTCCGCCTGTCCATTTGTTGGAATGCCAAGGACACACTTCGATAGCAAATGGCTTCAAGCCATAAGTATCCAATTCGAACTGGTCAATCCATTTTTCGCGAGATTTCCACCACTTGGGGGCATCGGTATAAATCGAATCTTTCTCTAAAGGATAAAACGATTTGGCAACTCCACTATAATTGCCGCTGACATAACCACAAACTGTCGATGGGTCATCTTTTAAATTAATATGGCAAGTATCGTTGGTCTTTTCCACTTCCGCTCCAGCAGGATTGAGATTAACGAAAACTACTGAGTTATTATCTATATCTCCCCAGTAAGGTTCAGGCATTAGTTGAGAATGAAGTTTAAGGTGGCTCTGCTCTTCAAACCAAAACTTCTGAGACTCTGGAATTCTTCCATCTTCTTCTCGCCAATATTTCAGGACATTGTCCCAATATTCAAAAAATTCGTTCATATAAAAAATGTATTATTGTTCAGGTTTCGGCAAATTTAACGATTCTTTCCCAAATCGCCAAGTTTTAGATATAAAAAAATCTCTTCCGGGTCTTGTCGATACTCAATATTTACTGTTCCAAGTTTCAGATAGCAGGGACAAAACCGTATGGAAGAGATTTATTACAATTGCAAAATTACCGATTGGCCCCATATCGTGCAAGTCCTTTTAAGTCCTTTTCAACACAAAAGCCCATATTTTTAACACATAAGTACAAATATTTTTAAGACATAAGCACAAAAGGACAAAAAATACTCCGTACTCAATGTACAATACTCAATACTTAATTCTTATGTCCTTCAGAAGCGTCCATTGCATTGCATGAAAACTTATTACTGCGTGGCAGGAGGAATAGTGGGCTGACATGGTCATGGTCTGGAAAATGCTTACGCATCGGCTCATCGTCCGATTTCGGCTCATCTTCAGTATAGTACACGGTGATCTGGTCGTCGGAATAATCAAGGCGATACAGCCTGTCTATCTCCTCTTCAGTGAGCGGAGTGCCATCTTTCTTCTGAAAATGGGGCTCTGTCTTTATGCGTTCACGGTAGTTCCAGCACCATTCTATTGAGAAGCCGCTCGATCCGGCTTCTACAAGGCGCACCTCGTCTCCCGTCAGGAATTCCAGGATCTCTCCTTTCCGGAATCGTTGCTGTTCCGGACCTCGTCCTCGGAAGCAACCAAACTCCGTGTTCCAGTCCCGGTCAAGAGCGGAGCAGTACGTACGGTCAAGAAGGATGCCCCACTCATTGTATAAACGCGTGGAAATCCCTAAATCGAAAGGGGAGGCGTTGATAATGCTTCCAACTGGAAATTCCTTAATATGGAAGCAATAGATATCTTTGTCATGCACTTCAGCTTTCTCTATAGACTGACGCATCAGTTCCTCGGCCTCTTCAAGAGTCTGCCCGAAACCGACCAGAAAACTCGATATGTCTAATTTCGGATATTCTGTCTCGTTATCTTGTTGAGGAATGTGCCAGTCATATTCAGTCACTTCGAATACCGTCACTTCATCGCGGCGAGGAGGCTCCAGTGCCAGCCTCTCGAATTCTCCAAAAGTCATAATTACAAGTGATTTATGTGTCTTATGTGCTTCTGTCTAACTTTAATTAGCTTATATCACCTTGGTCAGAAAGGTATGGAACTCCGGGTCTCTCTCTTTATAATACTCCAGCACTTCAGGAATGATGGCGCAGTCTTTTCTGAGTCCGTAACTGTACCATCCAGGAGAGTATTCGCCCCCATAGAAGGTCTGATGCTCCATATATATCCAGTGTGGCATGTTGTCCGAACTAAACTTCACGCTGATTAATTTCGGGAAGAACTCAGGATGACAGCTTGAGATATACCGTCTTATTTCAGCACCCTTGAAGATGCTCTCCAGTTTATCGTTGATTTTTATTCTTTCATTCTCGGTCATTCCTTTACCGATATATTCATTAAAATTCATTGCGTTTGGTTTAATTGATTGTTAATCCAGAGCATTGCTCGTCAGTTTCCTCTTTCATTCATCTTCCTATGTTAAATAATTTCAGGGCTGCCTCATGTTTCTCGATCAATCGGGTATAACCTTTTTTGCGTCCTCTCTCAAGGTTGTGGGTCAAATCGTTAAGCTTAACTGTAATGGCCACTATGTGCCTCCGTAGCTATTTTAATGCATAGGTCAATCATAGTTTTTGTATTTGAAGGTATAATCATAACACCCCAACTATAGTGACTCTCTCAGAAAAATTCAAAAATATACTCCACTTTTTTTAGACAGAAGCTCAAAATGGCCCTATGATTCGAATGGAAGAGATTCTCTCTTCTAAATACTTTTCTAAATGCAAAGTTACGGCTTGCCTTTGAATTGCTCAAGTCCTTTTGAGCCCTTTTCAACACAAATGCTACAGCTCATGGCACATGCGTAAAGTATCTTATGTACGTATTAAGGGCGCAGGATTTTTTCCCTGCGCCTCTTGTAAGTAGGGTTGAAAAGTGTTATATAAGTGACTTTAAATGCAAAGTTACCGATTACATCTGTATCCTACAAGTCCTTTTAAGTCCTTTTCAATACAAATGCACTTTTTTATTAGACATAAGCACAAAAGGACATATTAAGACAAAAGCACAAAAGGACAAATTAAGACAAAAGCACAAAAGAAATAATTATGTGCCTTATGTGCTTCTGTCTAAAAATATGTGCCTTATGTGCTTCTGTCTAAAAAAACATGTGCTTCTGTCTAAAATTAGTGTAGTGCCTTTAGCTCGTATTCAAGTCCGCGTGTGTCCTTGTCCTCGATAAAGTTTGCTCCGATGAGGTATATATGTCGGGTATCCATCGCATAGCGGCCCGCATAGTCGCGATCTTTGATCTGTTCCATAGCATCTTGCAGGCTCTTGTTGTATTTGAACTCAAAGATGTAGATGTTCCTTCCGGCGAAAACCTCCAAATCTGAGCGTCCTTTGTAACTGTGAATCTCGGCAAGCGCCGGGACTCCGGAAAGAACCGATATTAGGAAGGTGACAGCTCGGTATGTCGACTCATTGTTATCTTCGTATGGGAGTGCCTTCAGCATCGATGCGAGCCTATTCATGAAGTCCTCAGGATGCCCGTCGGTGAGATCTTTCCTGAAGTGAGTGAAGCGGAATGGACTCTGAGGGTCGTCGACCTCAGGAACATACATCGGAAGCAGCTGTTGGTAGAAACCTTTTTCAACCTCCATGTTCGGATAGCGCAGCTCATATAGCTGGGAATCTTGGTCGTATTTAGCTATGGTGAGGTATCCGGTCTGGAACATCAGAGGAATCGGATTGCGGTCGTGGAGGCCTACTGCTATAAGTTCGTCGCGTGTACACATCTGTCCGTTGAGGTCGGGAGGGAACAAGCCCCTATTCCTGATTCTTCGAGCCAGGAAGGTCGGAGTCGCGCTGTCAAACCAGTAGGGGTCGATCCTAGTCTTCTTGAGAGCCTTCAGTATACTGAAGGGATTATACAGGCGCGAACCATCCTCCGTGAAGAGGTATCCATCGTAGTAGTCTCGGAGCTGAGATAGGGTAGTGTCGAAATCCTCCTTACGCTTTTTAGCGAGGACCTCTATGCCCTCTCTAAAGTTCTCGATGAGTTCCACCTCACTCCATCCGCAGATATCAGAATATGCATCCTCAAGCGATATATCGTCAAGGTTGTTTAGATCGCTGAATATACTGACCTTACTGAATCGCGCCACACCGGTGATCAAGGCAAACCGTATGTAGCGGTCCATACTCTTCAGGTTGCCGAAGAAGCTCTTGAGTATACGCTGGTTTTTATCGAAGATCTCCGGATATTCCTCTATATCAAGCAGCGGTTTGTCATACTCGTCAATGAGTATTACCACCTTTCGTCCGGTTTTCTCGTAAG
>CAMWQY010000202.1 GCA_947176355.1 uncultured Porphyromonadaceae bacterium | reverse complement strand
ACGGGAATAAGTTCCGCAGTGAGCCATTCCTCCCCTTTCTCCACCGGAGCGGCAGCGGCGGGAGTCACAACCTTTTTGATATCTATTTCTTTAAAATTCGGTCTCATGTCGGCAGATTATTTGAGGAGTTTCGCATTGAAATCCACGAGAGTATCAAGCACATTGACGCGAACGTGGATAAAGTTTTCAATTCCCTGAGCCTTGAGCTCTTCCATACAAGCGGGAGCACCTGCTACAACAAACATGGCGCGGCCGTTGAGTTCCTTGAATGCTTCCGGGGCATACTGAGCATATTCATCGTCGCTTGAGCAAAGCACCACTACATCTGCACCCTTTTCGATAGCAGCGTCAACACCTTCTTTGACAGTAGCGAAACCGTTGTTGTCGATGATTTCGTATCCAGCGCAACCGAAGAAGTTACCGGAGAACTGAGCGCGAGCAAGACGCATAGCAAGATTGCCGATAGTGAGCATGAATACCTTCGGACGGTTAGCAGCACGTTCAGTGTCAAGACGGAGCTGTTCGAACTGGCTTGCTGCACGGTCGAAGTTAAGATACTCAACAGCGCCGTCAACAACTTCTTTGTCGCATCCGCAACCACAAGAGCATCCAACATTCTTGATCTTGTCAAGAGCCATCTCGTTGATATTAGGATATTGGTTGGTGCCGAGAAGTATTTCTTTTCTGCGAGCCACGTCGACGTGACGTTTCACACCACTTTCGTTTACCTTAGCTTGGATTTCACCCTTCTTGAGCATTTCATAGAAACCACCATTGTCTTCAACCTCGTTGAATATCTTCCATGCCTGAGCGGCGATAGAGGAAGTAAGGGTCTCGATATACCAGCTGCCGCCTGCCGGGTCTACCACCTTATTAAGGTGTGACTCCTCGCGGAGAAGGTGTTGCTGATTGCGGGCAATTCTTTCGCTGAATTCATCAGGAGTAGTATAGACGAGATCGAATGGGAGAGTTTCGATTGAATCAACACCGGCGAGAGCTGCACTCATTGTCTCAGTCATAGAACGCAACAAGTTGACGTGTGCGTCATAAATAGTCATATTGAATTCGCTTGTCACAGCGTGAACAGCCATCTTGCAGCATTCTTCGTCAGCACCGTAAGCCTTTACAATTTCTGCCCAAAGCATACGGCCTGCGCGGAATTTAGCGAGCTCCATGAAATAGTTGGAGCTGATACCCATGTTGAATTTGATGCGCTGGTTGACTTCGCAAGGAGTGAGTCCTGCTTCAGTCATGAGAGTCATCCATTCTGCGCCCCATGCGAGTGCATAGCCGAGTTCTTGAGTGATATAGGCTCCGGCATTGTTCAAGAGGAAACTGTCTACAGCGAAGCAACGAAGACCTTCTACCGGTTTCACTGCCTCATAAACTGCGAGAGCAGTCTCTTTAAGATCTTTTGGGAATTCAAGACCATGCTTGAGAAGACGCTTGAAAGGATTGAAACCTATACTGCCTTTGAAAGAGTCGGCAACGCCGGCTTTTTCTACGATTTCGACGAGAGCCTTAGCCATCTCTTCAGCCTTGCGTGGGCAGCAAGTGATGTTAACCTCTACTTTAGCAAGGTCGATGCCCTTGAGCACTTCAGCAAGATCAGAAGCCTCGAGGCCACGCATGCTGATGCCAAGAGACTCTACACCCTTGTCGATAGCGTGCTTAGCATTTGCATTGATTTCTTCTGCAGTTTCTCCAAGAATCTGCTGGCGGATGAGCCAGTCATTGTTGGTCTTAGTGCCTCTTACGTATGGGAACTGACCAGGCATTGAACCTACAGATGGAAGACCTTCTATATCTTCCTTACGATAGAAAGGCATGACATTAAAGCCTTCGTTGGTGCGCCATACAAGCTTTTTATTGAAGTCGGCGCCCTTGAGATCGACATTTATCTTCGCCATCCATTCTTCAGTGGAGATTGGCGGGAACATGTCAAACAGTTTTTCTTTTTTTTCTGCCATAATTAAATAGCTATTTTGAATGCTAATGAATGATCATTTCATGGTTGTAGGGATTGGGAAACATGTTTTACGTTATGATTCCCAATTTTGGTGCAAATTTAATCATTTTTTTTTGAATAAAGAAATCTATAACCCATAAAAATCACTACTGGCAAGCTAAAAATATATACAAATGATAAAAAAAATATGTCGAGACCTCTTTCTCGACATATTTTTTCATCCTTTACTCCAATTTATTATAGTTTGGATCAAATTTCCTCTATCAATTCTTTATCCCGACATCGAAGGATGCGAGCCGGGAAGTCTTCGCAGAGCTGCAGATTGTGGGTAGCCATCAGAATGGAATGTCCATCGGCTGCCAAACTGTGAAGTAGACTTACAATTGTAATTCCAGTCTGAGGGTCAAGGTTTCCGGTCGGCTCGTCGGCAAGAATAAGCTTGGGATTATTGAGAAGAGCCCTGGCAATTACAATACGCTGCTGCTCCCCTCCTGAAAGTTCATGGGGCATCTTATAACTCTTATGGTTCATCCCTACATCTATCAGTACATCCTCAATGCGCTGATCCATTTCTGCACGATTGTGCCATCCGGTAGCCTTCAGCACAAACGAAAGGTTGTCGTAGACAGATCTGTCCTGAAGCAACTGAAAGTCCTGAAATACAATACCAATATTCCTTCGAAGAAATGGCACTTGCTTTTTCCTGATATTAAGAAGATCGAAATCAAGGACTTCTGCCTTTTCACCGGAATAGATAGGCACTTCCGCATACATCGACTTTAACAGTGAACTTTTGCCACTCCCGACACGCCCCACAAGATAGCAGAACTCTCCTTCCCCAATGGAGAAGGAGACATCTTTTAATACAGTCTTTTCAGCGCGGTGAATCTCCACGCCTTTATATTCAATAACTTCAGACATTTGATTCTTTTTCAGCGTAAGTCAATTTAATGAAGCCAACGGCTATTGCCCCACATACAAGAAGCACTCCGGCTGCTACGAGCATATAACTTTGGTTTCCACCAAGAAGAGACAGGAGAACTCCACCAAGAGCGGCAGCTACGATCTGAGGTAGACAAATCGTACCATTAAAGAGACCAAGATATGCACCCATATTCTCACCCTTAAGAGAATTTGTCAAGATAGTGAATGGAAGCGCAAGCATAGCTGCCCAAGCGCAACCGATGAGGAAATAGCTTATGAAAAGGAGATACTTGTCGGCAAAGAAGATAGTAGATACAAAACCGGCTGCACCAAGAAGAAGACTGACAATATATACAGTCTTAAGGCTCTTGAACCTTGGGATAACTACAGCCCAAAGCACTGATCCTATTGCCTGAACCGCGAATAGAGTGCCTACCCAGTTACCTGCCTCCTGATAGCCTGCAGATGCTACATCCTGAGTGCCCCATACGCTACCTGCTATTGCGCCATTGGTATAAGTCCACATAAACAGGAATGCTGACCAGCAGAAAAATTGAACAAGACCTACGCTCCAGAATGTAGAGGGAGCCTCTTTAAGCAATTTCACGAGATTGAACTTTTCGTGTTTTTCTGCCTTGCAAGCATCTATACCATGGAAACGTGCATATTCAGCCGGTGGCATTTCCTTAATGGTAATAAAACTATATATGACACAAAGAATGAGAACGGCTGCACCAATATAGAAAGAATATGTCACAGAATCAGGCACCACACCTTGCGGTGCTATGTTGCTGATGCCAATGGCAGTGAGTACAATAGGAGCAAGATACCCTACCAAAGAACCGGCATTGCAAAGGAAGCTCTGGATGGAATAAGCCAAACCCTTCTGCTTTTCATTTACCATGTCGCCGACGAGCATCTTAAACGGCTGCATAGCCATATTGATCGAAGTGTCGAGAAACATTAAAGCGACAAAACCAAAAACCATCGCCCCACTGACTGCGAGACCGAAACTTCCTGCATTTGGAAGCAAACACATCACAATGACTGCTATAAGAGCACCTAAAAGCAAATAAGGCAATCTACGTCCGAGACGACACCAGGTTCGGTCGGAAGCGACTCCAATGATAGGTTGCACGACAATACCCATAAGAGGAGGGAGAATCCAAAAGTAGCTGAGCGAATGTGGGTCAGCACCGAGTGTGGCGAAGATACGCGATATGTTAGCACTCTGCAACGCGTATGCAATCTGGACTCCAAAGAATCCGAAACTAAGGTTCCATAATTGCATGAAACCAAGGTCACGTTTTTGATTTGTCATAGTTTTAGTCTTTAGATTTATAAGGTGAACATCTAATTGATTAACTAATTTTCTGTCTATTTGTTCAACCGATTAATCAATCATTTTATAGAGTAGTTTTATTTCTTCCGGCCAAATGGCAGGGTTAGGAGTTTCAAGTATGATAGGCATATTGTCGAAACGCGGATCGTTGACAAGCCTTTTGAAAAATTCGAGTCCTAAAGTTCCTTTCCCAATTTCAGCATGGCGGTCAATTCTTGACCCCAATTTTCTGAGGTCGTCATTAAGATGCAAAGCTCTCAGATACTCTCTTCCAATGATATCATCAAAATCTTTCCAAGTCTTGGCATACCCGTCCTCTGTCGCAAGATCATATCCGGCAGAATATGAATGGCACGTATCGATGCATACCCCAATTCTTGTCTTGTCGTTCACTTTATTGATTATGTGAGCAAGATGCTCGAAGCGATGTCCGAGATTACTTCCCTGTCCGGCAGTCGATTCCAACACAGCTGTCACTCCGGAAGTCTGATCAAGAGTCATATTTATTGACTCAGCAATTAGATCAAGACATTTTTCCTCTTCAATCTCATTAACATGACTACCGGGATGAAAATTGAGCATAGTAAGTCCAAGCTGTTCGCACCGTTTCATTTCATCAAGAAAAGACTTTCTGCTTAGATGCAGTTTCTGAGGATCAGGACTTCCTAAATTGATCAGGAAATTATCGTGAGGCAAAATTTGTTCTGCACTGAATCCTCCGCGACGGCAATTTTCCTTGAAAGCCTCTGCCTCTTCTTCAGGAATTGCTTTGGAAGTCCAGCGGTTGCTGCTTCCGGTGAAAAGAGCAAAACTTTTAGCTCCTATCGCTATTGCCTCCAGGGGAGCGTTTGCCACTCCACCCTCAGTACTTACATGCGCTCCTATATATTTCATATTCTAAATTCGTTTTATCAATACAAAATTACAAATTTTTTCCTTTTGTCGCCACTTATCTTGCAATTTTTTTTTGAATATCTTAAG
>CAMWQY010000201.1 GCA_947176355.1 uncultured Porphyromonadaceae bacterium | reverse complement strand
CTGACTCATATTCTTAGTTTCTAAAAAGTATTTCCTTCACCACATCCTTGCCCAAAATCTCATTAATCCCTTTCTTTATTCCACCGCGACGCATATTCAAATCCGAACGCAACGATGCATTGGATACCCCTACAGTCATCACTCCATTATGTATATAGGGTCTATGACATAAGGAAGCAATATGTGTTCCTACCACAAGAGGGAAAGCATCGCAAGCACGCACTTCATCAAGGCGTCCTTGCATACTGCTCTTCTCAAGGCATTCCCTGAGCACATCGCCCACTGTCACTGCGTCTCTTCTTTCCAACCTTTCTCAATTATTAATTATAAATTATAAACTGGAATTTATATTCACGGGAGAAAATTGACCATCTTTGACTGAGAATAGACGGCTTTCCCCTTTGATGGCTTCCAAAATCTCATCAAGGTGCTCACGGTTGGTGTCTGTAATAAATATCTGTCCGAAACCTTCATCACCGCTGACCATCTCCATTATCCTTCCAACCCGGCTTGAATCAAGCTTATCGAAAATATCATCAAGCAACAAAATCGGAATCTGGCCGGAGACTTTTCTCAGATAACTAAAAATAGCAAGACGCAAGGCTATGGTGAATGTCTTCACTTGTCCCTGACTGCCGAGACGGCGCATGGAATAATCCCCTAAACCGGTAAGCAAATCGTCGCGATGTACGCCTTTTGACGTATAGCCAAGCACTTGGTCTTTTGCACGAGTACTATCAAGCACCGCCCGGAGACTCTGATCGTTGAGAATGCTGGAATATTTTATTGATGCTTTCTCAGCATCTCCGGATATTTCTGAATATCTTGTGCGGAAAACCGGTAATATTTCCTCTACCCATGCCTTACGGGTATTATGTATGATTGTAGCGGAATCCTCCATCGAAGCCTCAACTGATTCATACAGCAATTTGTCTTTCACACCAGCCTTCAACATACGGTTGCGACTGTCGATGCTTCTATTATAGCGGATCAGATGAGAAAGATATGTTTTGTCGGCTTGGGAAATCACCATATCCATCAGCTTACGTCGTTCTTCAGCCGCTCCGCTTACGATGGAATGGTCGGCAGGAGTAACTGTCACGATTGGAAACTTACCAATATGCTCTGAAATGCGTTGATATTCCTTGCCATTGCATTTCAGTGTCTTTCCTTTTCCCTTTGTAATACCACAGCTGACATTCTCATTCACTCCGGTGTCCATCGTAAAAGAACCCTTCACCATCATCATGTCTGATCCATGGCAAGGGAGTGCGGACTCGGGCAGCGACTGCATGGGGCGTGCAAGACATAGAAAATGTATGGCCTCGAGAAGATTGCTCTTCCCCATTCCATTCATACCCAACAGACAGTTTACTCCCCCGGAAAATTCCAAAGAAGCCTCTTCGATGTTCTTAAAGTTAACTATGTCGATCTTGTCAATCCTCATGCGTTGTCTTCCTTCTCTCCGTAGGCAAGATCACCGGCATCTCCAAGCCCGGGAACGATATAACTATGGGCATTCACTTCGGGGTCAATGGCGGCACACCAAACGGTAGTTTTGTCTTCCGGGAAACGTTGCTTTACATATTCCACGGCACGCTCTGAAGCAATGACGGAAGCCACGTGCACTTTAGCAGGGGTACCTTTTCGAAGCAGCGCACGATATCCTAACTCCATTGAAGTCCCTGTAGCAAGCATCGGGTCGACAAGTATAAGAGTCTTTCCTTCCAATGATGGAGATGCCATATACTCAACAAGGACATCAAAAGTGTCGCCTTTTTCATGATATTTACGATATGCGCTGACAAATGCATTACCGGCATTATCAAATATCTGAAGAAAACCATGATGGAACGGGAGACCGGCACGGAGGATGGTTGCTACGACAATTTCCTCTGCCGGTTGCTTACAAACACAGTCGGCGAGCGGGGTCTTTATAGTGACATCATCGTAGGCTATGCGCTTGGAGATTTCATACGCCATAAGCTGACCGATACGGTCAAGGTTGGCACGGAAACGCATCCGGTCGCTCTGGATATTTATGTCGCGCAATTCACGCATATACTGGCTCATCACCGATGGAGTTTCGGCAAAATTAATCACTTCCATAAATAAATGTTTTTAGAGTCTACAAATTTAACAATTTAAATTGAGAAAATGAAATTATCATGCCATTTTTTTATGTCCTTCGTTCCGGAATCTTCACATTTTTTATCATTCGTTTGGAGCAGATACATTTTTTAATACTTTTGTGAAACTATTTTGAGAATATCGGAGTCTAAACAAAAGACGATCTACAGAAGTTGTTTTGACTTATTTACGAATATTAAAAATGAATTTAAATGATCCTGAATATATATCCGACAATAGCCATCCCAATGGGGTTAAAAATAAAGTTCCTTTGGAATAGGCTATTAAGATTTGCATCATTATCCAAAGATGAGGAAGTCAATTCGTCTTATCAAATAGAACGCGAGTTCAACGAGCTGATAGCTTTAGAGAATGCTACAATATCAAGGATTTGCTTCTCTTATTCTTGTTCTGTCGTAGAATTTGAGGATTTACGTCAAGATGCACTCATAAATATCTGGAGAGGGCTGCATAGCTTTCGTGGGGAATCATCTATGAAAACATGGATTTACAGAGTTACCATCAATTCTTGCCTTTCTACAATAAGGAGACACTCTCGCCATCAACACGAATCTCTTGATGGTCTTTACGGATTGATCGACAGTGATGATTCCGATAAAGAATCAATTGAACAGTTACATCGGATAATCAACACACTCGATCCGGATGAGAAAGCGATCATAATAATGTGGCTCGATGAATTGAGTTATGATGAAATTGGGGCGGCTATGGGACTTAACAGGAACACCATAGCCACAAGAATAAGAAGAATCAAAGAAAAAATCACAAAAGAGTATAAAAAGGAGGAGTTGATATGAATTCAAATAATATGGATATTGAGCAGATGAGAAAGGCTTGGATAGAAATGGGAAAAGCACTTGGAATGGAAACACTACCCGACGATCCCGACAAAATGAACAAGATGAAAACGTCGCTCGACAGACTATACTCGCGCTATTTGAAAGGCAGAGATTTTTCTATTTTAGCAACAATTATTTTCCCGATTTTCTTCTTCGTGATGCCATCTTTAGGGAATGTATACAGAATTCCTTTGGCAATTACATACGTAATTGTCATGTCGGTGAATACATATATACTCAATTGGTTCCTGCGAGGTTTAGGAAAAATCGACCCCCTTACTATGCCAATAACACAAGTTTCTTCAATGGCTAAATATTACAAAAAATGCCATATAAGATATCTTTTATTCGGATACTTTATTGCTATAGCATGGTCCATATATTTCATGTTTGCCCTCAGCCGATCCGGGTTCAGAGATATCGACGGACTTATCTTCGGAGCAGTAATCGGTGGCATTAGCGGACTTTATGGTGTCTGGAAATATTTTAGAGACTATCGGAATTTATTAGAGTAAGTAAATTGAGGAAAGGAAATTTGGATAGGAAAGAGAAAAGTGTTATATTTGCGAGAAAATAAGAAATTATGGAAGAGAGGAAGATAAAATATCCTATTGGTCAACAAGATTTCAAGACTTTGCGCGATCGCGGAAGCGTCTATATTGACAAGACTCCATTCATCAAAAAGATTATTGATGAAGGTGGGCAATATTTCTTCCTCGCCAGACCTCGAAGGTTTGGCAAAAGCCTCTTCCTATCTACTCTAAAGTATTTCTTTGAAGGGGAAAGGGAGCTTTTCAAAGGGCTTTTCATCGACTCCATAGGCTGGGATTGGGAGTCTTACCCTGTGCTACGTCTCGATCTGAACACTGACAGCTATTCGGAAATCGGACATCTTGACAGTTTGCTTGACAATATTTTTAAGAAATGGGAAAAAGAATATGAAGTCAAAGAAATTGCCGATTCCTTAGCGACCAGACTACAGAACATAATAGAAGCTGCGCACTTGAAGACCGGGCGGCAGGTTGTGATTCTCGTAGATGAATACGACAAACCTCTTGTGGCAAATATCAACAACAAGGAAAACATCGAGCATTATCGAAGTAAGCTCTCCTCCGTGTACTCTAACTTTAAGAGTTCCGCCCAACATATACGGTTAGTTTTCCTGACCGGAGTAAGCCGTTTCAGCAAGCTAAGTATCTTTTCTGACCTTAATAATATTAAAGACTTAACTTTTCTTGATGAATATGCAGATATATGCGGCATCACAGAAAGAGAGTTGCTTGACAACCTGAAGTCAGGTGTCAACAAACTTGCAGAAAAAAACGGGACCAGCTGCAAGGAAGCTCTTCAAGAGCTTAAACGTAACTATGACGGCTACCGTTTCTCCGAGAATGGAAGCGACATCTACAATCCATGGTCACTTCTAAATGCAATGAGCGACTCAAAGATCGCCAACTACTGGAACGATACAGGGATGCCAAGGCTTGTTGCAGAGACACTCAAACGAGTGCATGCGGATCTGAAGGCTATGTTTGACAGCTACTGCACTGACGATGACCTGAAAGGTCTTGACCTGCTTACACCTCAACCGTTAGCTCTTTTGTATCAGACAGGCTATCTTACCATCAAAAGCTATAATCACAAAATAAAGAGGTATAAACTCGGAATTCCTAACAATGAGGTAAAGGATGGACTTTTCAGGGTTCTTCTTCCTTATTATGTGAAATGCCATTCGGATGAAGAAGTAAAGAGACTCGTATCTGACATTGTAATGTATTTCATCTTAGGGGAGGCAGACAATGCCATGAAGTGCATACAGGCTTATTTCGCAGGAGTCCACTTTAAGATGAAGATGGACAATGAGAACAATTTCCATAATGCCTTTTACCTTTTGATGGACTTAATCGGACTGGAGACCGAGACAGAGTCAGCCACTTCTGATGGAAGTATTGACATTACGGTCAAGACAGAAGATTACATATACGTAATAGAGCTAAAATACGACGGATCTGCCGAAGAAGCTCTCCAGCAGATCGAAGACAAGAAATACGACCGTAAATATCAGATGGATGGGCGTCAGATAATTAGGATTGGAGTAAACTTCTCGTCAAAGACACGATGCATCGAAGACTGGAAGATCGAGAATTTGAATAGTTGATTTTCATATAGCTATTTGGACGCACACTTTATCATCAGGTTAGTGAGGTATGCTTTATAGTCGGACCAGGGAACTATCATGGTGCCAGACATGGGGGC
>CAMWQY010000200.1 GCA_947176355.1 uncultured Porphyromonadaceae bacterium | reverse complement strand
TTGATTACCGTTTGGCCTTTGACAGCGATTGAAAGTTGCTGATAGCCTACATAATTGAATACGAGCGTAGCATTTGATGGCACATCGGTAAGGGTATAGTTGCCGTCGAAATCCGTAGCGGTGCCTTTGTTTGTGCCTTGTACTAACACAGTGGCTCCGATGAGAGGCTCTCCGTCATTTTTAGAGGTGACGACACCTGTCACTGTAATACCTTGAGCCCATGCAGAAAGTCCAAACAATGCAATTAGCATTGTCAAAAGGTATTTTTTCATGATAATTGTCTATTTTAGGTAATTCATAATTCATAATGCATAATGCAAAATTCAAGTATGACGTTAATGTTCATGCCTCTAAAGATTATGCATTTTGCATTATGAATTATGCATTGAAAAAGGGTTAGTTTTGTGGTATGAGTTTTGCTCTTTCAGTATGGGCGTCGAAGATGAGCTTGAAAGTGCCACCTCTTTCGATCGACTCCATATTCACCCAGTTGTCGGGAACAAATTGCTTGCGATAGCCCTCATCTCCCCATTTGTCGAGATCGAACTGATCGCCATATTTCCATTTGAAATAATCAGCATTCCCGGTATAATGGTCATTGTCAGGATGTAAATTACCATAATACATGAATTTGCCGGGGTCTGCGCTGTCGTCGACACGCCAAGTAGCCAAGTTCCACCAGCCGTCATGATGCCAGTTGTGGATCACGAAATGAAGATTGTCGTCTTTTGAGATTTTCCAATCCTCAAGAATATAAATATGCGGATTCTTGGCATCTTGAGTCATCTTCGTCACTTCGTGAGGACCGTCGCTCATCGGGCCGAAGTAGAATTCTTGCCACCATGGCTCATTATTCCAATCCCACCATGTATTGAGGTCATTGTCTCCGTAGTGCATGTGCATGACAGGATCAATAGCATCTGCGACGGAATAAGTCTCCGTTGAGTAAGTACCATTAAAGGTATCAAACGTAATGAGATAATAAGTGTTTGCCTGTGTAAGTTTGATCCAGTTCACTTCATCAGGATTGTCTCCAAGCACTGATGGATTCTCTTTTGAAGGAGCAAAGCAAAGCGGACCGAACGATCCTTTTTGACCAAGCAAAGATACTTCAGTCCCAGCCTTATCATTATAATATCTGATCTGATACTTAAATGGGCCTATATGGTCGCATAGCACCGGAACGCCGAAAATATCGGAAGATAAGTCATCTTCATTCTTTACGTCGCAGAGCCACATCTTTTCCATATCTTGAAGTTCCTGCACTTTGACAAGAGAAGTGAATGTTGCTGAATGTGCTGCTTCATTTGCCTCTCGGTCGTAGGCAGTCACTGTAGCTCGAAGTGTAGCTTCTTTGCTCGGAAGAGTAAGTTTCTCAGAGAAATCAAACTTTGCAGTTCCATTTCCATCAACTCTTCTGGGGAATCCTTCCACAGCTTTGGGGGCATCTTCTCCATCTGTGACATCTACGACATCAATGTCAACGTAATCAACTACCCTGTTGTCAGTAACGCTGAATTTCAAGTTGAAAGTGGTCTTCTCCTTGATCAGTACGATTACTTCCTTGTCGGGACTCGTAGTGAAATAGGGTGCAGACCAGTCAGCATCCAAAGTCACCCGGAGGTTTTGCTTCTCTTTTCGTCCCCCGACGTCAGTGATAGTGATTTCCACATTGAAATCATCACCAGCCTGATTTTCCTGAATCTTGAAATTGTAGTCAAGATCGTACTCATTCAGAGGCTTGCCATAGATTTCAATCAGATTAATGGTTTTGTTAAGATTTATTTCATGACAGACAATGTCGATGGTCGCTATACCATCATTGTCGGTCACTTTGCCGGCGATTTTGATTGATCGCCCTGCCTCAGTACGCTCATGTGAAGAAGATAAAGACAGAATAGGATTTGCTCCGTCTACATCTTTCCATTCATTGTCGTTGCTGCAGGCAGTGAGGGCCAGAAGCGCAGGCAATCCTAAAAAGGATGCCTTGCGACAAATTGAGATTAGGTTCATTTGTTAGTAAATTAAAATATTAGGGATATAAATTGTGTGATTATAACTTTGCTGAGTTGACTGCTTTCGGCGACCAGGTTTCGAAAAACCTGATCACCTTTTCTTTGTCATATCCTTCGCCTGACTCAAGGAATCCTGAATCTTGGGTATGTATGACTTTGCCTTCTTCATCAAGCACTACCAATACAGGATAACCGAATCTGACAGGATTGCCAAGTCTTTTCAATGCAGCTGATGTGGCGGCTTGATTTGAAGTGTCATCCGTGTTTCTTGGATTATAATTAACATGGATGAATACGAAATTATCGTCTACGAGCTTCTTGATATCTGAATCATTATCAATAAATTTTGCAAATCTGATACACCATTTGCACCAGTTTCCTCCTAACTGGGCTACTACAAACTTGCCATTGGATGCTGCTTTGGAGATCGCATCTGTGATTTGAACATCCGGATTTATTGACTCATCATATATTTTTATATTAGACTGTGAATTTAAGCAAAAAAACGTAAGAAAAAGAGCTGCTAAAGTAATTAGTTTCTTCATGATGTATGATGTTTTATTATTACAGGACAAAATTAATAAAAAATTCGTAAAACTACAAATATTTAGCGCGCATTGGCAATTTTGCCAATGCGCGCTAAATTATGTACGTAATTTTCTAATGCTGAACATGTATTATTCTATTGCTTCCTTTACTTTAGCATCGGAGACTTTGGGAAGAGTAAGATGTAGAAACAGCCATCCAAGGAATCCGGCGAGGAAGGAGCCTATGAGAATACCTAACTTCGCATTGTTGAGAATTTGTGACATATAGACATCTTCTCCAAAGGTCAAGTTTGCGATGAAGAGCGAAACCGTAAAGCCAATGCCACCGAGCACTGATACCGCAGCCATCTGTGCCCAAGTGCTGCCTTCCGGCATAGGGGCAAGTTTGGCTTTTATACATATCCAACTGAATGTAAAGATACCAATGAATTTTCCAAGCACCAGACCCGCGATAATGGCGATTGAAACTCCGGAGAAGATGTCAGCAACATTCACATCACCCAACCAAATTCCTGCGTTGGCAAATGCAAAAAGAGGCACGATAATGAAGTTGACAATTGGATGGAGGGAGTCTTCAAGATCCTGAAGAGGGGAGATCACTTTGTCAGAAGCTGACTCTATCTCTTTAAGCCAGTTGGTCTGTTCCTTACTGAGTATTCCTCTTTTTTCCAACTTATTTTCATCTTCTTCAGAAAATTGGCTAATATTTTTTCTGATTGTCTTTATATATTTCTTCGGTGCATAAACAGGCTTTGCAGGAACACAGAAAGCTACCAATACTCCGGCTATCGTGGGATGTACACCTGACTGCAGGAACAGAAACCATACGAAGATGCCAATTGTAACATAAAAAGTCTTGTAGTGCACTCCATAAATGCCCCCTATAATAAGTACAGCAAGAAGTCCGGCTGCCCAGAGAAGCGATACATAGTCGATATGTCCGGAATAGAATATGGCAATCACAAGAATACCTCCGATATCATCTACAACCGCAAGAGTAGTCAAGAAAATCTTAAGACCTATTGGAACGCGCTTTCCAAGCATCGCGAGGACTCCGAGAGAAAACGCTATGTCTGTCGCCATTGGTATGGCAGCTCCTTGTGCATAATCAGTGCCATGACCCAAAAGGAAGAAAATAGCCACCGGAATTATCATGCCTCCTATAGCAGCGACGATAGGCAGCAATGCCTGACGGAAGGAAGAAAGTTCACCCTCTAATACCTCTCGTTTTATCTCCAATCCAACAGAAAAGAAAAAGACAGCCATCAGTCCGTCATTGATGAAATCCATAATTGCCATTGGATGGCCATGATGGCTGAAAAGATTGAAAGAACCTACACGAAGGGCGATAGTGTGGGTCCAAAGACTATTGTAGAAGTCATGAAGGAAAGGAAGATTGACTACTAAAAGAGCAAGAGCTGTGGCTACCATCAGCACCGTGCCGCCGTTAGTATGATTTTTTATGGTCTTCCTTGCGATAAAGAATGCATTTGCCATTGCTTAAAGTGTTAAAAGATTTAAAATACTAACAATCTTTTAAAGAAAATGGTTGAATTTAACTAATAAACTACGTTTTCTTAAAGAATTCTATAGAAATATTCAATAATTTTTATTAATTTTGCACTCAAATCCGAAAAGTGTGCATTGGAATGAAATGTCCTATTGTCACACAATACGGAAATACAATATAGGATGGTTGCGGATACTTTTGAACTGACAGATTATTATTTATAAACATAATATTAATAAGTTATGAGTTTAAATATCATTGTGCTTGCTAAGCAGGTACCTGATACGAGAAACGTCGGCAAAGATGCGATGAAGGAAGACGGCACAGTCAACCGTGCAGCCCTCCCTGCAATCTTCAACCCCGAGGATCTCAATGCGCTTGAGCAGGCTCTCCGCCTTAAGGATATGTATCCAGGCACTAAAGTTACTATCCTGACCATGGGTCCGGCTCGTGCTGCTGAAATCATCCGTGAAGGCCTATATCGCGGTGCTGACAATGGCGTGGTGCTCTCTGACAGGGCTTTTGCAGGCAGCGACACTCTCGCTACTTCTTACGCTCTTAGCGCTGCTATCAAGAAACTTGGAAACTACGACCTGATCATCGGCGGCCGTCAAGCTATCGATGGCGACACTGCTCAGGTGGGTCCTCAAGTGGCAGAGAAGCTTGGTCTCCCCACTGTCACTTACGCTGAAGAAATCATTGATGCTGAAAATGGCAAGGTGACTGTAAAACGCCGTATAGAATCCGGCGTAGAGACTGTAAAAGCACCCCTCCCATTAGTAGTGACAGTGAATGGCAGTGCCGCTCCTTGTCGTCCAAGAAACGCAAAATGCCTTCAGAAATATAAATATGCAGCTGTCCCTTCGGAAGTAGCTAATGATGAGAAGAAGAAAGAACTCATTGAAAAGCGTCCGTATCTTAATATAGGGGAGTGGAATGCTTCATACGTAGATGCCGACCTCGCACAGTGTGGCCTTGCCGGTAGTCCTACAAAAGTGAAGAGCATTGAAAATGTAGTCTTCACTGCAAAGGAAGCCCGCAAGATTGAGAATACTGATGAAGCTATCGAAGATCTCATCAAAGAATTATTTGCTAATCATACCATCGGCTAATATAATATAATTATGGCAGACAAGAACAATCTTATCGTATATCTCGAATACGAAGACGGCAAAG
>CAMWQY010000199.1 GCA_947176355.1 uncultured Porphyromonadaceae bacterium | reverse complement strand
CCCCACCCGCGCCCCGCCCCTTATACCGGTCGTCATCTGGCTGGCCCGGTATCCCCATCACACGCTGAGCCGGGGGCGCCTACTACATTCCCCCTGCAGGCCGTGATTAAAGGTTGGACAGAAGGACTTCAGCTCATGAAAACCGGTGGACAGACCGTATTCTATATTCCAAGCAATCTTGCATATGGCGAGATGGGTACTCCCGGTGGTCCGATCGGCCCCAACCAAGACCTTATCTTTGAAGTTGAACTAATTAGTATAGGTCAGCAGTAATGAAAAAGTTGAATATATTTGTCCTTCTCTCGACTCTATTGCTTCTCCTCCCGGCTTTAGTAAGCTGCGACAAGGATGATGATCCTACTGCTGCCGATGCCATCATCGGTACCTACTCCGGCACCCTTGGCTATACAGTGATGGGTTTTGATCCCGGCACAATTGAAGGAGAATTCGACCTGAAGATTCTTAAAGACAAGGAGGATAACGATGATGTGACTGTTGTGATTCCTGAATGTACCTTCGCTCCTCCTATCCCGAATGCAAAGCCGTTTACCATCCCTTCGCTGACAGTAGACGATGTGGATGTGACAGCCAGCGGAAATGTTTATACATTTAAGGAAGATTCCTTCAACCTTACAATTGACGGAAAGTCCTACGAAGGAAGCAATCTTATCGGTACTGTAAACGATAAGAAGGTAACTCTAAAGTATCAGCTCAAACCGGGTATGATGCCGATGGATATTCTTTTTTCATTCGACGGAAACCTAAAAGAATAAGTTGATTATTTCAGGAATAATAATGGCTTTAATGGCCGGGAGTAACTCTTCGGAGGTTGCTCCCGACCTTGTCGTTTCCACTCCGGACACTCTTGAGACCGTTGTGGTCACTGCTACGCGCACACCCAAACTGCTCAAGGATATTCCGGTAGTGACGCGGGTCATAACTCAAGCCGACATCACACGTAGTGGCAAACCTGATATAGGCTCTTTGCTTGAGCAGCAGATGCCCGGAGTTGAATTCTCACTTGGCATGGCACAAAATCCCCAGATCAACATTTCCGGATTCGGTGGAGGAGGCATATTGTTTCTTCTTGATGGAGAACGCTTGGCAGGAGAAACTTTGGATAATCCCGATTATTCCCGCCTGAATCTTCAGAATGTGGAGAGGGTGGAGATAGTCAAAGGCGCGGCTTCGTCGCTCTATGGCTCCAACGCCACAGGCGGTGTGGTCAATATAATCTCCGGCCGCCCTAAAGAGGGCACACATCTCAAACTCAATGCGCGTTATGGTTCCCATCAGCTGCAAAGCTATGGAGCGCTTGCAACTTATAGGAAGAATCGTGTTGCCAACTCACTTGACGCACGTTTTGACTCACAAGGTGAAATACGTTTCCCTCGTCTGGGCGACTTCAGCCGAGCTTATGCCACCCACAGCTGGAATGTCAAGGATCGTGCGACTATCACCATCGGCAACGATGCTTCGCTTACAGCACGTGCCGGCTACTATTGGCGCCAGCGTAACAGTACAAATTCCATTTATGACCGCTACAGCGATATTTCCGCAGGATTGTCGGGCAGATGGAGAGATTTCATTGCGAAGTATTCTTTCGACTCCTATGATAAGTATGATTATGAAATCGCTACCGATAAGCAGATTAGGGATTATCGCAACCGTCAAAACTCCATGCATGTGCAGTATTCTCACGAATTTGACGGCACCGGCACGTTGACCGCCGGCGGAGACTGGCTCGACGACTATCTTATGTCGTATGAGTTTGACAGCGGATCTTATTCCCAGACTAATCTGGACACATATGTGCAATGGGACTGGCATCCTTCGAACAATGTATGGCTTGTGCCGGCCCTAAGATATGACTGGTTTTCGGCATCAAGAGCAAATCGCATTTCGCCTAAACTTAGCGTATTGTGGCGTCCCGGGAAAGGAAATTGCTATCTTCGAATGAACTATGCTGCAGGATTTCGCGCTCCGACATTGAAGGAACTCTACATGAACTTCGACATGGCCGGAATATTCCATGTCTATGGTAATCCCGACTTGAAATCGGAGACAAGCCATAACATGAATGTGTCGGCTGAATATCTTAAGGGAAGCCGAAGCATCACAGTGATGGCATTTCACAACATTGTCGACAACCGTATATCCTATCTTTGGAGCGACATCCTTGCAGGTCAGCAATATATAAATCTGAAGAGGGTTAAGATATATGGTGTAGATATCTCTGCTATGAAATCATTCGATTTCGGGCTTACCTTCAATGGAGAATATATCTTCACTCATGAGAATTACAGTAAAGGCGATCTTCGGGCAAATCCTACCCGTCCGCATGCCCTGACATTGAAAACCGATTGGACGCATGTTTGGAAACCTGATTGGCGCTTTACGGCTACTGCGAATTTCAAATGGATGTCAGCTGTCACGGGCGACGTGCTCTCTTTCTTTTCTCAGGAGGCAGCACGCACTCAGCGTTATCCTGCCTACTCTATGCTTGGACTAAATATAAGTCAGACATTTCCCAAAAACTTCTCCTTAGGTGTAAGTATTGATAATCTCCTCAATTATATCCCGGATTACTATTATTATAACTCGCCGCTTACCACAGGTATTGGTGGGAGCGTTTCTCTGACATGGCATATGTAACCTTTTGCTGTTTTTATTGTCTTATTAGTAAAAGAAACTTTTTAAAGAGAATATTATGAAAAAATATCTTTCTATCCTTGCTGCTCTCTCCATCGCAATCCCTGCAATGGCTCAGTCAGATACAATTCCCGCACAGTATCCCGGTGGAGAAAAGGCTCTCACTTCATATATCAACACTAATCTCAAATATCCTCAGCCATCTATCAATAATGGCATAGAAGGAGTGGTGCATGTTAAGTTCCTTGTTAAGTCTGATGGTGCCCTTGATAAAATATCAATCGTGCGTCTTGTCGACCCTGATCTGGAAGCGGAAGCAGTGCGTCTTGTTAAAGGCATGCCCGCGTGGATTCCCGCTACTGTAGAAGGGCAGCCGGTAGACAGCGAGGCGACTGTAGGCATTACGTTTACCTTACCTGAATGATCGGGTAAAGAGGCTGGTGCCTTCTGAATGCCCATACTTACAGCATCAATGTCATTGAAACGTTTTCTATTCCTAATCAGTATAATTACAGTGTTTAGCCTGGGAGCAGATGCTGTAGATTTCACTTCTTATAAATATTTACCACGTATAGTAAAGATACATGATGATGCAGCCCTCGACTCCCTTGCTGAAGAAGGAGTCGAGATAATGCGTCGGCGTGGTAATATACTTTTGTGTCTTTTCCCAAATCCTCAGACCCGCAGCAAAGACCCTCAATTCTTTAACCTAAGAAAGGCAGTCCCTACTCTTGATATTGCCAAGCAATATTATGACGCCAACCTGATACAACTGGGTGCAATTGGATCCACATCCTATACAGGCAAAGGAGTAGTAGTCGGGATATGCGATCTGGGTATTGATCCTATGCATCCTACATTTCTTGATCATAATGGGAAGTCAAGAATAAAACGTGTAGTGGAGTATAAAGAGCTTGATGGCAAGAGAATAGTTCTTGAGGGTGAGAATGCCTACTGCGAGTGGCTCACTGATTCCATTGATGAGTTTCATGCCACTCATGTATGTGGAATTCTTGCCGGTGGCGGAGCTTCCACTCCTTATTCCGGTATTGCAACAAACGCTGATATAGTGGTCACTACATCAATGCTTACAGATGTAGGGCTTCTTACCGGAGTGGAAGATATAATTGATTATGCAAAGGAAGTCGGAAAACCGGCCGTCATTAATATATCTGTAGGAAGTTATATCGGTCCTCATGATGGATCGACCCTATTTTCGCAATACCTTGATATGTGTGCTGATGATGCTGTCATCGTGATGTCGGCAGGAAACGAAGGCCATCGTACGAATACTCTTCTGACTGAGTTTACCGAAAATCAGCCATCGGTGTCATTTAGACTTGGAAGCAAAGACTGGTTGCAACTTAAAATGGAAGGAGCCACCGACATATGGAGCGGATCGGCAGATCCTCTTGCTCTTAGTCTCAAGGTCTTTGATGATGACAATAAGAGTACTGTGCTTGATTTGGGAGAATTTACTGCCGAAGATGGAAATAGAGTGATTTTTGAATGGGATGATGATAGCTACGGCTCTTCAGGAATCCCATTTGTCGGTATGCTGATGATCGAGGGTGAAGTCGATTCGGAAAACGGACGTTATCATATAATCCTAAGCTATGATTATGAGTCTCCAATCATATCGGAAAAGGGAAGATGGGCCAGATATGATCTCGCATTGGAAGTAAAAGGCTCAATTGGAAACGATATTGAGGTATATTCCGATGGAAGCCATACCCGGTTAGTAGCTATGGCCGGCCATCCACATCCCACCTCGGAGCGAACGATAAGCGACCTCGCATGTGGCGATAGGGTGATAAGTGTAGGAATGTATGGTAACCGTTCCGTAGTGCCGCTTACTTATATGTCGGTATCCGGTGAAGTGGACCCAATATATCAAGATTCAACTGGTTACGATCCGGGTGCTACTGTACGCTATAGCAGTTATGGCACCCTTCGTGACGGACGTACATTACCCATCACCGTAGCTCCCGGTGCTACACTCATGTCGTCAGCAAGTCGCCCATTTCTTGAGAAGCATTCCGATTATCCTCGCTTGATGCTTGACTTGCCTTGGATCTCAGAGGCAGGCACTTCCATGTCTTCTCCATACGTAGCCGGCTATATTGCCACATGGCTGGAAGCCGTGCCGGATCTCACTGTAGATGAGATAATCGAAATAATTAATGCTACTAATCGGTTGGATATTCCCGAGCCGGACGATCCCCACAATGCAAACGGCTACTTTGATCCTCTGGCAGCCCTAAGAATGGCTTTGCGTATGGGAGAAGTGGAGACTGTCGACGATCCATCCGCAATTTTGCTTCCTGATGATTTTGTTTCCGTTTATGATATGACCGGGATAAAAAGATATGCCGGAGCAGCTTCGGGGCTGTCCGGCATTAAATCAGGTCTGTATGTGATTCATACTCCATATGGAGTGATGAAGAGGACTCTTCCCTTTGACTGACGCCCCTCTAACGCGTACGCTGCATTCCCTGGTTGCGGTTGTTGCCATTGTTGCGGCGGTTAGGGTCGAATGGATTAACTCCAAACTCATCATCTTCTTCCTCCTCCTCTTCTTCCTGGGGCTGCTGTGTGCCTGTTCG